>NZ_FOCY01000020.1:0-51601 GCF_900110235.1 Megamonas sp. Calf98-2
CTTTTTTAATAGACAAAAAGCAGGCTTTCCTAAATTCAAATCTAAAAAGAATCGGTATAAATCGTACAAAACAAATATGACAAATAACAACATTGTATTTTTAGGAAATAAAATAAAACTACCTAAAATAGGCAAGATTAAAACAAGAGATAAATATCGCCAAATAGAAGGTAGGATTTTAAGTGCGACAGTATCACAGACTCCTAGTGGAAAATATTACGTTGCACTATGTTGTACAGACCTGCCTCAACCTGAACTCATCAAAACGAATAAATATGTTGGCTTAGATTTAGGGATAAAGGATTTTGTCATAACCTCAGATGCAGTAAAATATAGCAATCCTAAATACTTGCAAAAATCACTGACTAGATTAGCTAAACTCCAAAGAGAGCTTTCTCGAAAAACAAAAGGAAGCTCAAATTGGGAAAAGGCTAGAGTAAAAGTGGCTAAATTGCATGATAGAATTGCCAACCAAAGACATAATTTACTTCATCAAGTGACATGTCAACTTATCAGAAACTACGATGTAATCTGTCTTGAAGATTTGCAAGTTGAAAATATGATGAAAAATCATAAATTAGCAAGAAACATAGCTGATGTTAGCTGGTCAGAGTTTATGAGACAACTAACATATAAAGCCAAATGGTTTGGTAGGATTATTGTCAAAATAGATAAATTTTATCCTTCAAGCCAATTATGTCATATTTGTGGGTATAAAAATATTGAAGTAAAAAACTTAAATGTTAGAAAATGGAATTGTCCTAAATGTAAAACACATCACGATAGGGATGTAAATGCAGCTATAAATATTAGAAATGAAGGATTAAAAATATTAAACATAGCATAAATTTTAAATAATATATACAAGAACCGTAGGAACTATGGGGATAGCTCGGAGATACTGTATTCGTTAGAATACTTGACCGAGAACCCCGCGACTTTAGTCGTGGGAGGTTCAGAAGATGATGGCTGGTCAATGGTATAATGCAATGGATTATTCTATGTTGAAATTGCGTCAAGAAAATAATAAAAAGACAGAAGCATATAGCAGAATAACTATAAATACTTTATCTTATAAAGATAGAATGGCAAAGGCTATTGTTAAAGAATTTGGTGAAAATGCTAATATTATACCACCATTTACTTGTGATTATGGCTGTAATGTAAAAGTAGGAGATAATACTGTTATCAATCACAGTGGTGTATTTTTGGATACGAATGAAATCAATATTGGCAAACATGCTTTAATTGGGCCAAAATCTGGGCTTTATGGAGCTATACATCCTTTTGATGTAGAAGCTAGAAATGAAGGCATTGAAAAGGCAAAGACAATCAATATCGGCGATGGTGCTTGGCTTGGTGGTAAAGTAACAGTAGTGCCAGGTGTAAGCATTGGCAAACATTCAGTGATTGGTGCTGGTTCAGTGGTAACAAAAGATATACCAGATGATGTAGTAGCTGTAGGTAATCCTTGTCGAGTGATTAGAAAAATTACAGAAGATGACAAAATAAATCCAATCCGCAAAAAATAAATAGATAATGAAAAAGCCTTAAGAATTTTTTTCTTAAGGCTTTTAAAATGTTTCACGTGAAACATTTTAAATATGTTAAACTTATATTAGTAAAGAAATAAATTTTATTTAGAGGTTTATAAATTATGGATAAAAAAAGACAAAGTGAAAAAGCTAAAGCTTTTGCGGAATATTGGAAAGATAAAGGTTATGAAAAAGGAGAAAGCCAATCATTTTGGTTGTCTTTATTAAGAGATGTATTAGGTGTAGAAGAACCAGAAAAACTTATAAAATTTGAAGATAAAGTAATGTTAGATCATACAAGTTTTATAGATGGCATAATAGAATCAACACATGTTTTAATTGAACAAAAAGATAGTAGTAAAAATTTACGAAAAGCTATAAGACAATCTGATGGGTCATTATTATCTCCATTTCAACAAGCAAAACGTTATTCTGCCAATTTACCATATTCTAAACGACCTAGATATATCATTACATGTAATTTTTGGTCATTTTTAATTTATGATATGGAAAATCCACAAGGAGAACCAGAAGAATTATTATTAAAAAATTTATCAAAAGAATATTATCGTTTAAATTTTATAGTTAATGCTGAAGATAAACATATAAAAAGAGAAGAAGATATATCTATAAAAGCTGGTGAATTAGTAGGACGATTATATAATGCTTTATTAAATCAATATATAAAACCAGATAGTATAAACTCATTAAAAAGTTTAAATATGTTATGTGTGCGACTAGTATTTTGTTTATATGCAGAAGATGCAGGAATTTTTGGTAAACGTGATATGTTTCATGATTATTTACAAAGCATTCCTAAAAATAAAGTTCGTAAAGCAATTATAGATTTATTTAAAACTTTAGATACAAAAGAAGAAGATAGAGATCCATATCTTGAGGATGATTTAAAAATTTTCCCTTATGTTAATGGTGGTTTATTTGCTCAAGAAGATATAGAAATACCTCAATTTAATGATGAAATAATAGATTTATTAATAAAAGATTGCAGTGAACAATTTGATTGGAGTATGATTAGTCCTACAATTTTTGGAGCAGTATTTGAAAGTACTTTAAATCCACAAACTCGTCGTAATGGAGGTATGCACTATACATCAATAGAAAATATACATAAAGTAATTGATCCATTATTTTTAGATGAATTAAAAGAAGAATTTACACAAATAAAATCTATAAAAAAATCACGTAAATTGAAATTAGAAGAATTTCAAAATAAACTAGCTAGTTTAACCTTTTTAGACCCTGCTTGTGGTTCAGGAAATTTTCTTACTGAAACATATTTATCTTTGCGTAGATTAGAAAATGAAGTCTTAAAGGAACTTTTACAAACAGAAGGTAAAGGTTCTACACTTGCTGGTTTAATTACGGATATACATCAATATAATTTAATAAAAGTATCTATAAGTCAATTTTATGGTATAGAGATAAACGATTTTGCAGTAAATGTAGCAAAAACAGCTCTATGGATTGCTGAAAATCAGATGATGAAGGAAACAGAAAATATTATCCATATGGATTTAGATTTTTTACCATTAAAAACCAACGCTTATATTGTAGAAGGTAATGCTTTGCGTATGAATTGGCAAGATATTATTGCTAAAGAAAAATTAAATTATATTATGGGTAATCCTCCATTTATTGGTGCTAGATTAATGAATAAAGATCAAAAAGAAGATGTTAATAATATTTTTGATGGTTGGAAAAGTATAGGAAATTTAGATTATGTAAGTTGTTGGTATAAAAAATCTGCTGATTTTATGTATAATACATTTATAAAAACAGCATTAGTATCAACAAATTCTATTACTCAAGGTGAAGCTGTTCCTACATTATGGAAACCGTTATTTGATAGTGGTATACAATTTGATTTTGCATATCGTACTTTTATTTGGGATAGTGAAGCTAGTACAAAAGCTCATGTTCATTGTGTAATAATTGGTTTTAGTAGAGATAGATCTAAACATTTAAAAAAATTATATAGTAATGATAATCGAGTACAAATAGTAGATAATATTAATGCTTATTTATTAAATTTAGATAACATTTTTATTGAAAATAGAACTAAGCCTATTTGTAACGTTCCTACAATTGGAGTTGGAAATAAACCTATTGATGGTGGAAACTACTTATTTACAAAAAAAGAAATGGAGGAATTTATAAAAAAAGAACCTTTATCCAAAAAATATTTTAAAAAATGGATTGGTTCAAAAGAATTTATTAATGGTTTTTATAGATACTGTCTATGGTTAGGTGATAGTAATATATCAGATATTAGAAAAATGCCATATGTAATGGAACGGGTAAGATTAGTTAAAAATTTTAGATTAGCTAGTAAGAGTAAGCCTACACGAGATATAGCTAATATACCATTACATTTTCATATTGAAAATATGCCAAAATCGACATATATAATTATTCCTAGAGTATCCTCTGTAAATAGAAAATATATTCCAATTGGGTTTATACCATCAGAAATATTGTCTAGTGATTCAGTTCATATTATTAATAGTAATTCTTTATATAATTTTGGAATTTTAACTTCTAATGTTCATATGGCATGGGTACGAAGTGTTTGTGGAAGATTAAAAAGTGATTATCGTTACTCTAAAAATATTGTTTATAATAATTTTCCATGGTGCAATCCTACAATAGAACAAAAAAATAAAATAGAAAAAACTGCTCAAATGATTTTAGATGCTAGAAATCTTTATCCTAATGCTTCACTTGCTGATTTGTATGATGAACTTACTATGCCAAAAGAATTACGAAAAGCACATCAAGAAAATGATAAAGCTGTAATGGAAGTTTATGGCTTTGATTGGCGAAATATGAATGAAGCCCAATGTGTAGCTGAGTTGATGAAAATGTATCAGAAATTAATATTAAAAAAATAAATAGATAATAAAAAGCCTTAAGAATTTTTCTTAAGGCTTTTATTGTTTCACGTGAAACATTTTTATTAATCAATAACTGGTATCCAATTTTTATCTTTATAAGCAGCAAAACAAAGCTCAATTTGTTCTTTTGTATTTTTGCCTAGAGATAGATTAGGGAGATTATCTAGCGTGAAATAAGCACTAGCACTTGTTTCTATATTTTGATTAAATTTGCCGGAGATGACTTCACAGAGCATGAAGATTTTAGTTATTCCATAAGCGTATAATGGTACATTGTGGCGATTTCTATCATGTATTGCGATTAATCTAGTAGGAACGACATCAAGACCAGCTTCTTCTTTAGCTTCTTTGATGAGATTATCGCAGATGGATTGGTTGACATCTACCCAGCCACCAGGGAGAGACCAACGACCATCACGTTCTTTGACGAGCAGTATTTTATCATCTTTGAAGATAACAGAACGTGTATCTAATTTTGGTGTTTGATAGCCAGTCTCATTGCAAAATAGAGTTTTTACTTTTTCTACAGGTAAATCTACATATTCGCTCATTATTTCAGCAGCCATTTCGCTAAGTCTAGTGAAGCGTTCATAATCAAAATCATCTTTAGTATAGGCAAGACCAGCTTGAGCAATAAATTGCATTTCCATAGCAGTCGTAAGCCATTTATGATTGATATATGGTTTTTCAATCATAGTTAATGTATTTAAAATATCATAAGGTTGACGGAAATAATATTTTGCTTGAATATGTTTAAAATCATGGCAAGACCATGTAGCAAGGGCAAAATCTATATTTAATTCTTGGGCTAAATCGCTATCTTGGGCATTGATACCAATGAATAAAGCATTATCTTTATCTGTAAAATCTGTTTTAGTTTCTACAAATGATATAGAGATATTTTTTTGTTCTAAAAGGGAAATTATTTGCTTGAATTCATTGTTTTGTAAGGTTTTATTGATAAATAGTTTCTTATACATAAAATCACATCCGTAGTTTTATTTGTTCTTGGCTTATTAGCTTATTATATTTAAAGCGAGGAACTATTTATTTTTATTATATCTATTTTTATTTGAAAAAGTAGTTATTTTGATTAAATTTATTATTGAAAACTATTATCAATTATTATATAATAAATTTATGATAATGATTATCAATTTAAAGAGGTGAGAAAATGAGAGTATGTGATAATGTAGAAACTATGTTGGCTTTTCATGGCGCCCCAACATTAGAAGGTATAAAGCCAGGTAGTTTGATTTCATTCAATAAACAACGTATAAAAAATTGTCATTTGATATTAAAGCGATATAAGAAATGCATGGAATGTAAAGGCATAAGATTTTTTATAATATCAGAAACGGATAATTGGTTGTTACTCTTCATTTATCGCCAAAATGCTTTAAATCAGGTAATTCAAGAGGACAAAATTCAAGAGTTTTTAAGTTTTTATGGCTATGTGAATTTAAAAAATCTAAATCAATGCTTAAATTATTTAAAGACTCGCATGAGTTTGCAAAAAGGCTTTCCTCATGAGATTGGCATATTTTTAGGCTATCCGCTAGAAGATGTAAAAGGTTTTATTGAAAATAGCGGACGTCATTTCAAAATATGTGGTCAATGGAAAGTATATTCAGATACAAAACGAGCTGAAAAATTATTTGCAAAATACGCAGAATGCTCAGACCGTTTTTGTGCTTGTTTATCACAAGGGCAATCAATAGAAGATTTAGTGAAAGCTGTTTAAGTTGAACTTTAGGAGGTTTTTTGATGAATAAAATAGCGATTATTTATTGGAGTGGTTCTGGTAATACAGAAGCAATGGCAAATGCAATTAAAACAGGTGTAGATGGTGCAGGAGTATCTTGTGATTTATATTTTGTAAGTGATTTTGATGTAACTTCAATAAATGATTATGATGGGCTTATTTTTGGCTGTCCTGCTATGGGTGCAGAAGTTTTGGAAGAATGTGAATTTCAGCCAGTTTTTGATGAAATGATAAATTCTTTAAATGGTAAATCCGTAGCTTTATTTGGCTCTTATGGTTGGGGCAGTGGCGAATGGATGACGACTTGGGAAGAACAAGTTAAAGAAGCTGGTGCTGATTTATTTGAAAATGGCTTAATCATCAATGAAACACCAGATGAAGATGGTTTAAATACTTGTGAAGATTTTGGCAAACGTTTTGCTGTAAGTAAATAAATATGTTTTAATTAATCCTTAGCGAAAGCTAGGGATTTTTTATTGACTTGAAGTGTACTTTAAGTTGTAAAATGACTATGTATGTAGAAAACTATATTTATATTATGGTATTATATGGTATAAATAATATACATAGGAGAGGTAGTCATGGAAAAAGCTAAAGTTTATTTTACGGATATGCGTGCATATCCAGGTAAAGAAAATCTATTACAAAAACTTGAACGTTTAATGGTTAAAGCTGGTATTGATAAAATTGATTTTAAAAATAAATTTGTAGCCATTAAAATTCATTTTGGTGAACCAGGAAATCTAGCATATCTTCGTCCAAATTATGCTAAAGTTGTAGCTGATGTAGTAAAAGCTCGCGGTGGTAAACCATTTTTAACAGATTGTAATACTTTATATGTAGGTCGTAGAAAAAACGCTATAGAACATATGGACGCAGCTTATGAAAACGGATATAATCCATTCACTACAGGCTGTCAGGTAATTATTGCAGATGGTTTAAAAGGTACAGATGAAGCTTATGTTCCAGTGCCAAATGGTGAATATGTAAAAGAAGCTAAAGTTGGTCAAGCTTTAATGGATGCAGATATCATCATTGATTTATCTCATTTTAAAGGTCACGAAATGACTGGTTTTGGTGGAGCAATTAAAAATATTGGCATGGGCGGTGGCTCTCGTGCTGGTAAAATGGAAATGCATTGTGATGGAAAACCAAGCGTAGATACAGATAAATGTGTAGGCTGTGGAGCTTGTAGCAGAATTTGTGCTCATGGTGCGCCAATTATCACAGATAGAAAATGTTATATTGATCCAGATAAATGTTTGGGTTGTGGTCGTTGTATCGGTGCTTGTCATTTTGATGCTATTAAACCTACAAATTGGAATGCAGAAGATTTATTGAATAGACGTATGGCAGAATATGCTCATGCTATTTTACATGGAAGACCAAATTTCCATATCAATATTATCACTGATGTTTCTCCAAATTGTGATTGTCATGGTGAAAATGACATGGCAATTGTACCAAACCTTGGTATGTTAGCATCTTTCGATCCAGTTGCTATTGATCAGGCTAGTGCAGATCTTGTAAATGAAGCTCCTGTAATCGCTGGCTCTGAACTAGCTGATAATATCTTAAAAGATAGTATTGAAGCAGCAAAACATGACCATTTCCATAATACTCATCCAAATACAAATTGGCATGTATGTCTTGAACATGCTGAAAAAATTGGACTTGGTACTTGTGAATATGAATTAGTTAAAATTTAAGTTAGAAATAAGAAAACAGCACTAAATTTTAATAGTGCTGTTTTTTTATATTTTTTTATCTATCTTTAATTTAATAAGAAAATTATTATTAAATTTATATAATTAAATAATAATATAGTTAATAAATTTAAACTATAAATATATAGGTTTTAATTATTATAAACTATTGAAAAATTTTTTGTTTAGTTTTAAAATAATTAAATAGTTAAGTAACAATATAATACAAGAAAGGAAAATTTACATGATAAAAAGATATGGTATTTTTTTAATTGGACTTACATTTATGTCTTTAGGAATTGTTTTAATCATCAAATCAGCGTTAGGGACTTCTCCAATTTCTAGTGTACCATATGTATTAAGTTTGGCATTGCCATTTACAGTCGGTCAATTTAATTTTGCTGTTAGTTCATTGATGTTTATTTTATAACCTATTATTTTACGCAATAAATTTGAATGGGTACAGATTTTACAAGTGCCAATGACCTTTATTTTCTGTGCTTTTATTGATTTATTTATGTATATATTTAGTTGGCTCCATCCTCAAGCTTATTATCAACATATTTTAGTATTGTTAATCGGTTGTATCTGTATGGGAATAGGTGTTACATGTCAATTATTAGGGCGTGTGGTTATACTTCCTGGTGAAGGTTTAGTGAATGCGATTGCTACTCATTGTAAATTAGACTTTGGCAAGATAAAAGTTATTTTTGATTGGTCACTTGTTGCTATAGCTGGTGGATTATCATTATATTATTTTGGCACTATTGAAGGAATACGAGAAGGAACACTTGTTTCAGCTTTTGCTACAGGGTTATTAGTGAAATTCTTTATGAATATGCTTTTGAAATTTAGAGTGAAGAGATTTGGGCAATTAAGACAGCAATATAAAATGGAAAAGTTAAAATCAAAAGGAAATAAAGTATAATAATTTAGATAAACTTTTTTTATTTTTTTTTGAAAATAGTGGTAAACTAAAATTAAAATTCTTATTAATTTTATACATAATAAAGAGAAGGGCTGATTTTGATTATGGGTAAAATGTTGACAAGACAAGAAGCTTGGAATTTATTGACAAGATATACAAAAACTCCTAGCTTACAAAAGCACGCATTGGCAGTAGAAGCTGTAATGAAGTATTTTGCAAAACTAAATAATGAAGATGTAGAAAAATGGGGAGTAGTGGGTTTACTTCACGATTTAGATTATGAACAATTTCCTGAAGAACATTGTCATAAAGTTGTAGAAATCATGCAAGAAGAAGAAATTGATGATTTTTATATTCATGCAGTATGTAGTCATGGTTATGGCATATGTTCTGATGTGAAACCGGAACATATCATGGAGAAAGTCTTATTTACTACAGATGAATTGACTGGACTTATCAATGCACTTTGCTTGATGCGACCTTCAAAAGGTGTATTAGATTTAGAAGTAAAATCAGTTAAAAAGAAATTTAAAGATAAATCATTTGCCTCTGGTGTAAATCGTCAGATTGTAAAAGATGGTTGTGAAATGTTAGGTATGAGCTTAGATGAAGTCATCAAGGAAACTATTGAAGGCATGAAGACAGAAGCAGGAGCTATTGGCTTAAAAGGTAATTTGTAAAATGAAAGAGATTTTTTATAGTTGTTACTATAGAAAATCTCTTTTGTTATATAATAGTAAAATAGGTTTTACTTAAAAGATGTATATTTATTATATTAAGAAAGGAGCAATATTTATGTTCAGAAAAATATTTATAGGAAGTTATATTACAATATTTTTATTGTGTATATTGTCTAAATTTTTGTTAAATACAGATATATTTTTAATATATTTCATAGTAACCATTATAATGGTTAGTTTGTTGGTCAATATCTGTTTAATTTTAAAAATAAATTTTATATGTGTTTATATTGTAACTATATATAAGCGTTTAGGATATATTAATAATAATTTATCATATACAACAGAAAAATTTTTTCTTAAAACTTTACAATTTTTAGGGCTAAGAGACTTATCTTCAACAATAATATTAATAGATATTTTAATTATGCCAATACTAAAATATTATGACCTTGATTACGTATATACTACAAATGATATTCTTTTAAGTATACAATTTATAATTTTTGTAGTAATGATATGGATTGAAATATATAGTGCATCTAAAATAAAAAATAAAATTTAGATTAAGTATATACTATTGTATTAAATTCTGCATTAATAGCAAATCAATTAAAATTTATGGGAGAAAACAATTATACAGTTTTTGTAACTACTTCAACTAAGGAAATATCACTCAAATACAACTTCCTGAAGGAACAACAATTAATAATATATTTCGTGAAAAACATACTAAACGAGTTCAATTAGTTATGCAACCAAGAATTTAATCAAATGAAGAGACACTGCCAACAAAACAATATCAGTGTTAACGATTTTATCAATACTCTAATAAATAATTACTTTAATAAAAAAGAACAATGAAATAAAGGGATATATCGGAAGATATATCCCTTTATTTCATTCCCAAAATTGATAATCAACAAGAGGTTCAACTAAATTGATAATATACCAAACATTATTTTTTATCAGAACTGTAAATTGTTGATAACCTTGACCACCAGAAATATGATTATTATGCTTATCTTCTAAAGATTTAATATAACGTATATCTACATAAATAATTCTGGAGTCGTTTTCATCTTGTTTTTGATGTAATTCCGTCAATTCAATTGTGCTGAAATGGTCTAATTCCGGATATTGTGTTTTTTGATTAAGTTTTTTAAAAATTTCTTCTGACATGTATGGAGATATTTTTTCATCATATCCATCTTTAGTGATAATAGCATATTTTATTATTGGAATAATATTAATATAAGATATATAAGATTGATTAGCTTCTCTAAATTGAGTAATAAAAATAGTTGAAGGAATTATCAAGTTAAATATAGACATACCAATAAAAAAGATACATAGGATGAGCCTGAAAAAATATTTTAAGTAAATATTTTTGTTTATTTTAATAGGAAAATATAAATATAAAATACTTGTAGTTATACATACAATACAAAGAATACCCCAAAAATTATTAATAGGAATATTAAAATAAATAAATAGATAAATAATACTTGCTAGTATTTGGAACAGATTATTTTTTTTGAGGACAACTTACCATTTAAAGGAAAAAAATATATATTAAAGGAAGTATTAAAAATATTAAATGATAGATACTTTCTTTACGTGGAAGAATAGAAAATGAATAAAGTATAGGAAAACAAAATGCGAGAATATTACAACTTAAGAAATGGATTACTAATAAGATTTTTAATAGCTTCAAAATAACATCTCCTAAATTAAAATAATTATGTTCCATAATTGAATTAATATTTAAAGATAAGGTAGAAATACTATATATAGCATTTCTACCTTATTTTGTTAATTAAATATATTAGTTTTTAATTCAATAGCAGTTGTGTCATTAATATCAATGATAATAGAAGGTAAATATTGTAATTTTTCAACCTTATTTGGATAATATTTTTCAGGAATGTCAATATTAGGATTTAGATTAAAAGCAATTTGATAATAAATTTTAGCTAATTGAGTATTACCTAAAATATCATAGGCTTTAGCATAGGTTAAATAAATTGGAGTATCAAGTGGATTGATGTTTTCTATATTAGGTAATTCTTTTTGTGAGATAATCATGTTATAAGCAATAGCATATGCCTTAGTAATATCACCTAAATTTTTGTAGATTTGAGCTAATTCCATTGATAATATAAAATAGTCTAGATTTTCTTTAGGCATTAAATTTAAAGCTTTTTGATAATTATCAATAGCATTGCTAGTATCATCATAAATTTTCCAATAGATATTACCTAAAATACAATAAACTTGCGGATTTTTAGGAGATAGATTTAAAGCTAAATTTTTATATTGAACAAATAAATCATCTTTATAAATACCTGCACAAGCAAATGCTTCCCACATATATACTTCTGCTAACTTATCATTATTTAAGTTATTTGAGTTTGTAGAAAGAAAATGTTTTCCTATATAAAAAGCACTTTCAAAATGACCAGATAATATAGCACTTTTCATCATATTAATAATATAATTATAGTTAATATTAACTTGCTTTGGCAGATAATTTAATCTATTAACTATTTCAAAATACTTATCTGCTAAAAAATAATTCCCTATATAACTATAAAACAAAGCTTTTTCTAAAGCCGATGAATAAACTATAGTAGTTCGTTGTTGTTCTAGTTCATTATAATTAAAATTTTTATATTGAGGATTTATAGCTATAGCTTTAGCTAACATTTCATCTGCTCCATAGTGCGAAAATTTCAAGGCATAACTATATTCTGCCCAAAAATTAGCAATATTATTATTTAAATCAGTAGCTTGTTTAAAATCATTGATAGCAGTAGGGTAAAAATCTTTTAAATAGTTATATGTTAGACCACGTTTGTAGTATATCTCTGCATTATTAGGTTGTTGTTCAATAGCTGTAGTATAATCTTGGAGTGCTTCAATATAATCCTTATTAGTAAAATAAGCATCACCACGAACAATATAAGCAGGCGTAAAATCAGGATTAATATAATTTACAATATATGTGGTAATAGCTATCTGTTCTCTTATTGTTAAATTATCAATATTTTTCCATACATCATACCAAACTTTTTCAAAAGGAAGAATTTCTTTATTATTTATTAGTTTATAAGACTGATAAGGTATTGCTTCATATAATATATTTGGAAATAGAATAATTTCAGCAAATAAGAAACTAATAACAGTAAGAATAAAACTATTAATAGTGATGTATTTTTTCACGAATAACACCTCCCATTTTGCTATAATATAAGTATAAACAATATCTTTTGTATATATTAATAATATCATAGAGGTTATAATTGGTGTTAATAAAATTATTTTATAGGAAGTGATTCTATAATTAGATTAATAATAAATATAATGATTATATCCAGTTCTTCTATTATGTTTATAATAGGCTTATATATGATTTTTTCTAAATACAATGATAGAAGCAAAAAAATATTAAATCTATATAGTTTATTCCATAAATTAGAGGTCTTTTCTGATGAAGATTTTAAGAAAAATTTTCAAGAAATATCAAGAATTTTAGGGTTAAGTATTATAATTGAAGCTATTTTTTTATTAAGTATGTATAGTAGTATTCATTTTATAGGATATTCTTTAGAATATTTAGGTATATTAGTCATTTTTATATATATTGGCATAAGAATGTATTTATCATCAAAAATTAGCCAAATAAAAAAAGATAGGTTTAATTTTTATGTAAAAAATCTTTATAAATAAAAAAATCCCAGAGAATTTATATCTCTGGGATTTTTTATTTATAAATTAATTAAAATACATCATGAAGAATGATTGTCTGGTCACGGTTTGGACCTACGGAAACAAATCCAAGACCAATACCTGTAACCTGAGCCATTCTTTCTAAATATTTACGTGCATTTTCTGGTAAATCTTCATATTTTCTGATGCCGGAAATGTCTGTTTTCCAACCAGCGAATGTTTCATAAACTGGTTCTACATTTGCAAGAACTTTTAAGCTTGCAGGCATTTCATCTAAGATTTCACCATTGTATTTATAAGCTACACACATTTTGATTTCATCGAAAGTATCGAGGATATCAAGGCGAGTAACTGCCATATAATCAATACCACTGAGGTAACCTGCATAGCGAACTACGCAAGCATCAAGCCAGCCAGTACGACGAGGACGACCTGTAACTGTACCATATTCATGACCGCAATCACGGATTTTATCGCCGATTTCGTTGAGCTGTTCAGTTGGGAAAGGACCTTCACCAACGCGAGTACAATATGCTTTTACGATACCTACTACTTTATCGATTTTGTTAGGACCTACACCAGCACCGGAGCTTACGCCACCAGCTGTTGGATGAGAAGCAGTAACATATGGATAAGTACCATGGTCGATATCAAGCATAGTAGCTTGAGCACCTTCAAACATTACTTTTTTACCAGCATTGATTTCTCTATTTAAGAATGCGGAAGTATCAATTACATGTTTTCTGAGTTTTTCAGCGTAACCGAGATATTCAGTGCGAATATCTTCATAGTTTAATGGTTCTTTACCATAGAGTTTTACAAGCTCACGATTTTTAGTTTCAAGAGCTGTTTTTAATTTTTCGCTGAATGTTTCTTCATCAATTAAATCACAAACGCGGATACCAATACGGTTATCGCGGTCCATATAGCATGGGCCAATACCACGTTTAGTAGTACCAATTTTTAATTCGCCTTTGTTTTCTTCTTCAAGACCGTCCATAAGACGATGGTAAGGCATTACAACGTGAGCACGATTAGAGATACGTAATCCGTCAACAGAGTAACCATCTTTTTTTAGAGCTTCCATTTCTTGAAGGATTACTTCAGGGTCAAAAGCTACACCATTTGCAATCACACAAATTTTACTATCATAGAGCATACCAGATGGCATGAGTCTTTGTTTAAATTCTTTGCCGTCTACTGTAACAGTATGACCTGCATTACTACCACCTTGATAACGTACAACTATATCAGCTTTTTCTGCTAAATAGTCTACGATTTTACCTTTACCTTCATCACCCCATTGGGTACCAGTTACAACAACTGTTGACATAAGAAAACTTCCTCTCTATTACTCAAGTTTAATATTAACTGCTTATTCAATACCGAAACGAGCCATAATCATGTCTACATTGCGTAAGAACCATTGATAGTCGAAGCAGTTGTCGATTTCTTCTTTAGTGAGATATTTTGTGATATCTGGGTCTTTTTCTACATTTGTGCGGAAATCTTCGCCTTTGAGCCATCTAGCCATAGCATTTCTTTGAACCCATTTGTAAGCATCTTCACGAAGTACGCCTTTGCTTACAACAGCGAGCATGATGCGTTGGCTGAAGATAAGACCGCCAGTTTTGTTAAGATTTTCCATCATAGCTTCTGGATAAACGAGAAGTTTATCTAAAAGATTTGTTAATTTACGGCAACAGTAATCAACGTTGATAGTGCTGTCTGGTAAAATTACGCGTTCAACGGAAGAATGGGAAATATCGCGTTCATGCCAAAGAGTGATATCTTCCATAGCTGCAATAGCGTTACCACGAACAAGGCGAGCCATACCGGAGATACGTTCACCAGTGATTGGATTACGTTTATGAGGCATAGCAGAAGAACCTTTTTGACCTGGTTGGAAATATTCTTCAACTTCACGGATATCTGTACGTTGAAGGTTACGTAATTCTGTAGCGATTTTTTCAAATGTGCTAGCAACAATAGCAAGAGTAGTCATATATTCTGCATGGCGATCACGCTGAATAACTTGTGTTGCAAGTTTTACAGGTTCAATGCCAAGTTTTTTGCAAGTGATTTCTTCAATACGAGGGTCGATATTGGAATAAGTGCCTACAGCACCAGAAAGTTTACCAACAGCAACGATTTTTTTAGCGTGTTCAACACGTTCGATGTCACGGCAAACTTCATCATACCATAAAGCAAATTTTAAACCGAGAGTCATTGGTTCTGCATGGATACCATGAGTACGACCAATGCAAACAGTGTGTTTATATTTTTTAGCTTGACGTTTTAAAACATCACGTAAATTTTTGAGGTCTTCTAAAATAAGCTCAGCGGATTTTTTCATCATAATGCCGAGTGCTGTATCTTTTACGTCGCTGGAAGTTAATCCTTTATGGATATATTTAGAATCTTCACCAACGTATTCAGCAACGTTCGTTAAAAATGCGATAATATCATGATTAGTAACTTTTTCAATTTCTTTAACGCGTTCTAAGTTAAACTGTGCTTTTTCACGAATATTTTTAGCAGCTTCTACAGGAATTTGACCAAGTTCTGCCATAGCTTCACAAGCTGTAATTTCAACTTCAAGCATTACTTCAAATTCGTGTTGGAGAGTCCAAATTCTTCCCATTTCAGGATTGGTATAGCGTTCAATCATTTAAAAATTTCCTCCTCATATTTAAAACCAGCATAAATTTTCTACTGATAACAGCAAAAAGAACTCAAATAGACACTATGTCAAGGATTTGAGTTTTGTTTGTAAAATCTATATGTAGCTTTTACCTTCATATAATAGCATTTTATGTACTTTAGTGTCAATGAAAATGGGGATTATAAGTTTACGATACAGATGTGCATAATAAAAAGCTATATTAATTTTACGATTAATATAGCTTTTTTTGTTAAATATTATCTTGAGTACGAAGTAAATCTGCGAATTTTGTAAATTCCTTATGGAAGAATAATTGAACAGTATCAACAGGACCATTACGATGTTTTGCGACAATGACATCAGTTATATTTTTATTTTCTGTTTCAGCATTGTAATAATCTTCACGATATAAAAACATAACGATATCGGCATCTTGTTCTAGTGAACCAGATTCACGAAGGTCACTGAGCATAGGTTTTTTTATCTGTCTTGACTCTACGCTACGAGAAAGCTGAGAAAGTGCAATTACAGGAACATTGAGTTCACGAGCTAGAGATTTTAAAGAACGAGATATCTCAGAGATTTCTTGTTGTCGATTATCGCCATTTTTATTTGCTCTACCTTGCATTAATTGCAAATAGTCGATTAATACTAAGCTTAAACCTTTTTCTTGTTGAAGTCGGCGAGCTTTGGAGCGAAGTTCCATGATGCTGATACCAGGAGTATCATCAATATAAAGTGGCGCTTTAGAAAATTTATCAGCAGCGGCAATTAATTTTTGCCAATCTTGTTCATCTAAATCACCGACGCGTAATCGTTGAGACTCGACAAGCCCTTCTGCACAGAGCATACGTTGCATTAATTGTTCTTTGGACATTTCAAGAGAGAAAAAGGCTACAGGTTTATTTTCTTTTAAAGCAACATGAGAAGCTATATTTAAAGTAAAGGCTGTTTTCCCCATACTAGGTCTGGCAGCGACTAAGATTAAATCAGAAGGTTGAAGCCCTGCGGTGAGTTTATCTAAGTCTTTAAAGCCAGTGGATAAACCTGTTAGACCACCTTTTGATTCATATAGATTTTCAATTTTGCTAAAAGTATCAATGACAATTTGATTAATAGGTGTGAAATCGCCAGTTTTGCGATTGGAAGCGATTTCTAAAATCATTTTTTCGGCTTTATCCATGATGCTATCAGCATCATCAGCACCTTCATAACCCATAGCAGCAATGGCTGTAGCTGTATTGATGAGATGACGCATGAGAGCCTTTTCTTTGACTATCTTAGCATAAAAAACTACATTTGCAGCTGTAGGTACAGTATTGGCAAGTGCAGTAACAAAGGCAATACCGCCAACTTTTTCTAATTGATTTGTTTTATTTAATTGTTCAATGACAGTTAAATTATCGACTGCCTGATTGCGATTGGATAAATCAAGCATAGCTTCAAAAACAATGCGATGAGCTTCGCGATAAAAATCCTGTGGATTTAAAATTTGAGCAGATTCAGCAATAGCTTCTTTAGAGATGAGCA
The DNA here is from genome assembly GCF_900110235.1 of Megamonas sp. Calf98-2. Taxonomy (NCBI): domain Bacteria; kingdom Bacillati; phylum Bacillota; class Negativicutes; order Selenomonadales; family Selenomonadaceae; genus Megamonas; species Megamonas sp. Calf98-2. The sequence goes on from NZ_FOCY01000020.1 coordinate 17,457, forward strand.
TAGCACCTAAAACAGCTTGCTCAGCTTCTATATTTTGGGGAGGTACTCTATCTATCAAAAATAATCACCTCTTAAATTTTATCAAAAGCGAATGCTAAAGCTTCTTGTGCTGTTTTAACAGGATGTACTTTTAAGCCATGTAAATCAGGCGGGATATCTTTAGCATTTTCTTCAGGAATAATCAAGGTTTTGATACCAGCTTGGCTAGCACCATAAGCTTTTTCAAAGACACCGCCTACAGGACGAACTAATCCTTGAATAGAGATTTCACCAGTAATGGCGATATCCTGACGAATTGGTTTTTGGGTAATAGCAGAAATCAAAGCTATTAAAATGGCTGTTCCAGCAGATGGCCCATCAATATTACCGCCACCAATTATATTGATGTGAATATCATAATCGTGAATATCTTCATTTGTGAGTTTGCGCACAACAGCAGCAGCATTGAAGACAGAGTCTTGAGCCATAGAGCCAGCTGTTTGATTAAAACGCAAGATACCTTTACCTTTTTCATGAGCTTTAAAAGTGATAGCTTCAATTTCGATAACAGAACCAATGAAACCAGCAACGCCTAAGCCAAAAATTTTACCAATCTCGCTAGTGTCAGAAGCTTTTTTAGTGATAAATGGTGTTAAGCGACTTACTTGAGCTACAGTATAAATATCTTCTTTAGTGATTAATATATTATCCATATCATTTTCTTGGCGAACGAGAGCATTGCTGTAAGCGTCAGCTAAGATATTGATAGCTTTACGTCCTTCAATTGTATATTCACTGATAATCTGGGCTACTTCATCATCTAATTTAGCATTTAGTTTATGAGCAGCATTTAAAACTATAGTCTCAATATGTTTTGGAGTCAGTGGTTCAAAATAGATTTCAGCACAACGAGAACGAAGAGCTGGATTTAAATAATAGCTATCGCGAGTTGTAGCTCCAATTAAAACGAAATCAGCAGGCGCACCTTCAGTGAATAATTTTTTGATATATTCTGGTACATTAGGGTCGTTTGGCTCAAAATAAGCAGAGTCAAAATAAGCGCGCTTATCTTCAAGGACTTTTAATAATTCATTTTGTAAAGTATCATCAAGTTCACCAATTTCATCAATGAATAAAATACCACCGTGAGCGCCTGTAACAAGCCCTGGTTTTGGTTCAGGAATACCGCTGTCAGCTAAATCTCTACGAGCTCCTTGATAAATAGGATCGTGAACAGAACCAAGTAGAGGATTTGTTATACCTCTAGGATCATAGCGAAGTGTAGTGCCGTCTGTTTCTACAAAAGGTGCATCAGCATTAAATGGTGTATGTGGCTGAGTACATGCTTCTTGAAGTACGAGCCTTGCAGCAGTTGTTTTTCCTACGCCAGGAGGGCCATAAAGTATTAGATGTTGAGGATAAGGTGAGCTTAATTTTGCTTTTAAAGCTTTAATAGCTCTTTCTTGTCCTATGATTTCAGATAAATTTTCTGGTCGTAACAATTCCATGATGGATTTTGTTAGATGAATTTTATTTTTATCTTCTAGCTGTTTTAGTTTTGCTAATGATTGAGAAGACTCTTTAAGAGAACTTTCTTCTTTAAGGATTTGTTTTTTTATATCGAAAATATAATCTTGATGATTTTCTTCCATCTTCGCAGATATGCGTTTTTCTAATTCATCTTCAAAAGAACGACGTGCCATAATATTGGCTAAATAATCCATCATTTCTTTTAAAAGTATAGGAATTTCATCATCTTTAGGTAATTTATCTAAAGTAGGATTTTCATAAACTATTTTTTGCAGACCTAAGATACGTTGATTGCGGTTATTTGAGCGAATTAGTGTTAAAGCTTCTAATTTACTCGCTTTTAATACAAGACGGTCAGCACCTTCGATATCAACTAAGATATCATAAAGAGCATCAATATCATGGTCTATAGGTTCAACTACGATTTCTTCAGGAGAATTTTCAACTTTTGTAGCAGAAATATTAGGCTGCTGTAATTTTACAGCAGCCTTAGTTGTTCGAGATTTTTTTTTAGATTTGAAAAAACGAGAAAATATACTCATAATTGCCTCTTATTTTTCTACAACGTGTACAGTGATTGTACTTGTTATTTCAGGGTGAACTTTGATTGTTGCAGTGTAATCACCGAGACAAGTTATATTTTTTATATCGATTTTGCGTTTATCAATATCAATATTGTGTTTTTCTTTAAGTGTTAAAGCAACATCTTTACTTGTAACAGAGCCGAATAAACGACTGCCTTCGCCAACGCGAACAGGAATAGTGATTTCTACTTGGGATAATTGGGAAGCCATTAAACGAGCTTCATCACTAGCTTGTTGTTTTTTGCGTTCAGCAGATTTTTTCTGAGCTTGAGCTACATTTATATTTTGTTTAGTTGCTTCTACTGCATATTTTTTAGCGATGAGGAAATTTCTACCATATCCTTCAGCAACATCTACGATATCACCTTTTTTACCAACTTTTTTAAGATCTTGCAACATTATTACTTTCATTCTTATCAGCCTCTTTCATATATGACAATGTAGTATTTACTACATCTTGTTTTAATTCTTTTAAAGGTCTATTTTTTACTTGGGAGCCAGCCACATTTTGATGACCGCCACCACCAAATTGTTCCATGATGACTTGGACATTGATTTCACCAGTGGAACGAGCGCTTACACCAATGACATTATCTTTTAAGCGGAAAAATACAATACTTACGCGTACATTTTCAATTCCCAATAAATCATCAGCGATTTTTCCTGATATAGCTTGAATACTATTGGCATTATCAGGGCAAACTGCTACAACTAAGCCTTCTGGATAGAAAACAGAATTAGCAATAGCAGTACATTCAGCAAGATTAGTTTCATAATCTGTGCGGAATAAATAATGAACTACTTCAGGGTCAGCACCACAACGACGTAAATGCGATACAGCATCAAATGTACGAACACCAGTATTGACACGGAAGTTTTTCGTATCGACAACTATACCAGAATAAAGAGCAGTAGCTTCTAAACGTGATAACTTGATATTTTCATTGAAATACATTAATAATTCAGTTACCAATTCGCTTGTAGAAGAAGAATATGGCTCAATATAGATTAATAATGCATTTTTGATTACATTTTCAGAACGACGATGATGGTCGATTACAATGACATTATTTATTGATTGCAATAAATCAGGACTAGCCACAAGATGAGGTATATGTGTATCGACTACGAATAATACAGGATTTAAAGCAGTCATTGCTAGCGCTTCTTTTTGCGTGATAAAGAGATTTTCAAAGTCTTTATCAGTTTTGCAAAGACTAATTAATTTATCTACGCCTTCATTCATATCACTTAAAATGATATAAACAGGTTTTCCCATTTGACGAGCCATACGCGATACACCTATGGCAGAGCCTAAACTATCAAAATCTTCATTGTGATGTCCCATGACAAACACAACATCAGCAGCTTCCATGCGTTCAAAAACAGCATGAGCGACAACGCGAGCTTTTACACGAGTATGTTTTTCTACAGCTTTGGATTTTCCACCAAAGAATTGAACTTTACCATCTAAGTCAACAGCTACCTGGTCTCCACCTCTACCCAATACTAAGTCAAGGTGAGATTGAGCAAGAGCACCTAATTCTTCCATAGAAGTTTTTGGTCTGCTTTGAATTAAACCGATACTCAAAGTAACAGGGAATTTGTTATCGCCGTGAAGATTGCGAACCTTGTCTAAGATATCGAATTTTTCACTGACAGCTAAATCAAGAGCATGGCGTTCTAAGATGATTACATACATATCATCAGAGATGCGACGAAGTAATCCACCTAGAGAATGAGACCATTTATCTAAAAGACTATTGACTTCAAATAAGATAGATGTACGTTGAGCTTCACTTAACCCTTGCATAACGTCATCATAATTATCTATTTGGATATAGCCAAATACCATAGTACGCATAGCTGTATCTAATTTGAAACGTTCATATTCTGAAATATCATAGATATATAAAGTCATTAAATGGCTATCGTCATCAGTATTTACTGGTCGATAGATTACCATGTAGAATTTATTATCTTGAGAAAAGATATATTGACCATTGCGGTTCCAAATATTATCGATAGGAATGTTTGGCCAAATATCAGTGATAAAAGAACCTATTTCAGGTGGTTGCTTGAGCCAGCGTTCTAATTCATGATTATACCATTCTAAACGTAAATCTTTATTGATAACCATGATTACTTGAGGTAATTGTTCCAAAGCATAATTAGATAATTCATTTACATTTTTAATGACATTTTCATAGTAAGCTTTTAGATTTTTGCGTCGTTCAATACTGCGTTCTTTTAGATAAAAGAATAAACATATCCATAAAACAATACCGCCACTAAATATATACCAATTGTATTGAAATAATATGACTAATAATATCAAAGAAACTATTAAAGTAACACATATATCAATCCAAGTGGATAATTTATTAGGCATAAAATTACCTCCTAAACATCATTGCTATTTTTGAATTTCTTTCGATAATCGAAAATCATATCAAAGAAGCCAGCAAGAGCAATGATTTGAGCAATTATCATGTTTAGACATAACATAATGATAATGAAAATCCAAACAGCAGTTGGCCAATTTTTTAATTTATAAAAAAATCTTATGACAGATAAACCTTGTACTAAACCTAAGACATTAGCACATAAATAAGTGTTTAGGGCAATTTGATAAAGTAGCGTAATACTGCGAGTATCGCCCCAATACATGCCTATTAAAGAAAAGGCATATATATATATGAAAACTTTAGGGAAGCGCCATAATCTAAATGGTGGCAAAGAATTAATATTTGTAGTTCCTAAGCGTTTTAATAAAAAAGAACTAGCAATATAATTAATCACTAATTTTATTATAGCATTTAAAATAAAAATCATAGGTAAGACAAGCGCAAGAGTTTCTATTAAATGCTGAGTTTGTCTTTGTGCATCAATCATAGCTTCTGAAGTTATGCCCATAGAATTAAACATTTCATTTGTATCAAGCATAGCTGTTTTAAAAGCATCTAATTGGTCTACAAATAAATTTATACCTGTCAGATAGAAGGTACATATTAAAAATAGACATACACCAATGATTGAAGCTACAAAAGATGTAGCAAAAATCTTTACAGCAGACCAACAATGATTATAGCCAAAACCTAAAGTTAAAGCTAGAGGCACTGAACCTAGAACAAGTGGTATGGCAGTAACAGGTGTTAAAAATACACATAATAAAATACTAGCAATTAAAGCACTAAATATACCATATTTAAGATTATGTTTGGCTGTAATAATTGTAATAGGTAAAGTCCAAAATAAAATAATAAAAGGTATATAAATTCCTGCCATAGCAATGATTACTGTTATAGCAGTCAATAGGCTACTTTCAGTTAAGGGTCGTAGCTTAGTATTTTTCATAAAAAAATCCTTTCATTAAGAGATAGTTTAATAATTGATAAACCTTAATTCTTAATTATAATATAAAAACTATATTACTGCAAAAACTAAAAACACTTTCTAAATAAAAATTAGAAAGTGTTTTTTATTAATTATTAAGCTTTAAATACACATTTTCCATCGAGCCAAGTTTCTTTGAGTTCATAATCAGGAGTTATGATAAGGAAGTCAGCTTTTTTACCAATGGCAATGCTACCAAGTTCATCATCAACACCGAAGCGTTTTGCTGGATTTAATGATGCCATATTAACAGCATGAATAGGATTTTCATGTAATTCTAAAACGAGGCGACGAACTTCTTTTAAAAGAGTTGTTGTACTGCCAGCGAGATTACCACTATCAATGCGAGCAATTCCATCTTTTACATTAAATGGTAAAGTGCCAAGCATATAGCGACCATCTTTTAAGCCAGTGCCTTGAATTGCATCACTTACGAGTAAAGCTTTATCTTTTGGTTTATTCTGTAAGAGAATTTTCATAGCTGGTAAAGAAACATGAATACCATCAGCAATGAGTTCGGCATATACATCATTGCGAGTCATGATAGCACCTAATAAATTAGGATTGCGATGATGGAGTTGTTCCATAGCACAGTAAGTATGAACACCAGCATCAGCACCCATATCAAAACAAGCACAAGCTTCTTCGTAATTTGCACTGCTATGACCTAAGGAAACTTTGATTTTTAAATCTTGTGTTATCCATTTAGTGAATTTTGGTGCATCTTCTTTTTCAGGTGCAATGATAATGGATTTTACAGTATTATATTCAGACATTTTTTCGATTTCTTCTTTATTTAATGGGCGAATATGTTCTTCAGGGTGAGCTCCTTTGTGTTTGCTTGTGATATAAGGTCCTTCAATGAACATACCAAGAATACGAGCACTATTTAATGTATCTTTACATTCAGCTACATTGGCAATAGCTTTATAGATATCTTCAAGTGGAGCTGTTACTGTAGTTGGCATCCATGTAGTAGTACCTTGAGTTAAAAGATAATCCCCAATACTTTTTAAAGCCTCTGGAGTGGAGTCCATAGTGTCATGACCTACAGCACCATGGATATGAGTATCAATAAGACCTGGAATAATGAATGCATCATTATATTCTTTTACAGGAATATTTTCTTTTTTGACGTCTTCTTTAGAAAGAAAACCAGAAAATTTATTATCTTCAACAATTAGATAATTATTGCTTTCAATAAAATCTGCAGTAAAAATTTTTTGAGCCTTAATAGCAATTTTAGTCATTAAGAACACTTCCTCGATTTTTTTTATTTTGAGAACGAGATTGGAATACTTGAATTCTGGACTGATGACTATCAACTAAAATTTCAGATAAACTTAAAGCTGTTTGATTAGCTCTGCTAAAGAGTGCTTCTAATAAAACAGGAACATTAGTTCCACTAATAACCTTACTATTTGGTAAATGTGTGGATAAAATAACGCTTTGATTAAAAGGTGTACCACCTGCTATATCTGTGCAGAAAATAATATCAGAACAATTTAAGCGGTCAACAGCTTCTTGTAATTGTTTAGCTAATTCTGTATTTGTAGAACCGATAGGAAAATCAATCGCTTCAAATTTATCTTGTTTGCCAGCAATAACTTCAATAGATGAAGCAAGGCCAGATGCAAAGTTACCATGTCCTGTAACTATAATACCTATCAACAAAAAAACCTCCCTGGAGTGAATATCCTCATATTTTAAATTCTTTGTATATTAATTGTATCATAAAATAAGTATATCTACAGTTTATTTAATGTATTTTTTTAAGTATATAAATAAATGATAATAATTATTAAAAAGTAAAAAAAAGCTATAAAAAATTAATTTTATTTAGTAAAACATAGAATAATGAAGAATATAAAAGAAAATAGGAGAAAAAAGGAGATAATATGGAATTTTTGCCGTTTGATTTATTGCTAGTATAATCATATAATATACACATAAGGAACAAACAATATTGATAAGGAATTAGAGATTATCAATTTATTTAATGTGTATATATCTAAGTATTGGAGGAATTTATAATGAAAAAATGGGTTTGCAGTATTTGTGGTTATGTATATGAAGGTGAAAGCGCACCAGAACAGTGCCCAATTTGTAAAGCACCAGCAGATAAATTTGTAGAACAATCTGGTGAATTAGTATTCGCTGATGAACATCGTGTAGGCGTAGCAAAAGGTGCTGACCCTCGCATTATCGAAGGTTTACAGCAGAACTTCACTGGCGAATGCACAGAAGTTGGTATGTACCTCGCTATGAGCCGTGTTGCTGAACGTGAAGGTTATCCTGAAATCGCTGATGCTTACAAACGTTATGCTTTTGAAGAAGCAGAACATGCTGCAAAATTTGCTGAACTTCTCGGTGAAGTTGTAACTGACAGCACTAAGAAAAATCTTGAACTCCGTGTTGCTGCTGAACATGGTGCATGCGCTGGTAAAAAAGAACTTGCTACTTTAGCTAAAGAACTTGGCTTAGATGCAGTTCATGATACAGTTCATGAAATGGCTAAAGACGAAGCTCGTCATGGTTGTGGCTTCAATGGCCTCTTAAAACGTTACTTCGGTAAATAATTTGATATAGATAGGATTATTAAAAGAGTATGGTGTAAGCCATACTCTTTTTTATTTTTATAAATAGTTATTGAATGTTATAAATTTATATTAGTATAATAAATTTGATAGAATTTTTATTAAATTTTTTGAGGATTGATTTTATGAGTTACACAGGTTCATTATTTAATTTTATTAACAATTCAACATCATCATTTCATACAGTTTTAAATGCACAATCATATTTAACAAAAAATGGCTTTGAAGAGGTCGATTTTAGTGAAGATTGGCAGTTAAAAGCAGATAAAAAATATTTTACGAAGATATATGATTCAACATTGATTGCATTTATTCCACATCAAAATTTGCGTGAAGGCATGAAAATTGCTGTCAGCCATACAGATTTTCCTTGTTTAAAGATAAAACCTAGTGCTGATATTATGCAAAATGATTATGGCAAATTAAATGTAGAAATTTATGGTGGTATGATTTTAAATACATGGTTTGATAGACCATTATCCATAGCGGGAAAAGTCGTTTTGAAAGGTCAAGATTGTTATCAGCCAGATGTAAAATTTGTAGATTTTAAACGACCATTGATGATTATTCCAAATCTTGCTATTCACATGGATAGAAGTATTAATTCAGGTAAAAGTATAAGTAAACAAAAGGAAATGTTGCCTTTAGCTTTTATGCAAACTGAAAATAATAGTGAAGATAAATTAGCAAATGATAATAGTAAATTAATTAAATTGTTAGCGGAAGAATTATCTTGTGCTCAAGAGGATATTTTAAGCTATGATTTAACTGTATATCAAGTAGAAACTCCATATTATTTAGGTTTTGCAGGTGAATTAGTAACAGCACCTAGACTAGATAATATAACTTCTGTTAAAGCTTGTATCGAAGGAATTATCGCTGATAAGCGTAAGGCGGGTTTAGATATAGCCGTTTTATTTGATAATGAAGAAGTGGGCAGTAGAACAAAACAAGGCGGAGCTTCTAATGTTTTGGCAAATGTAATTGAACGCATTTATATGGCATTTGGTTATACTAGACAGGCAGTTTTGGCAGATTTAGCAAAGAGCTTTATGTTATCTATAGATGTAGCTCATGCTATGCACCCTAATTATGTAGAAAAAAATGATTTGACTAATAAACCAATATTAAATAAAGGTTTGGCTATAAAAATGGCAGCTAGTCAATCGTACGCAGGAGATGCTGAAGCTATTGCTATCGTAAGAGCTTTATGTGAAAAATATAAAATAAATTATCAGATGTATGTAAATAATTCAGATATTCCAGGTGGGTCGACTATAGGCTCGATGGCTTCCGCTTTATTGACTATGAGAACATTAGATGTGGGTATTCCTATTTTAGCTATGCATTCAGCACGAGAAACTATGGGAAAAGATGACCAAAAATCTTTAGAAAAATTAGTTAGAGTATTTTTTGAAGGTTTTTATTAAAATATAGAGGTGATATAGATGAAAGTTTTAGTAGTGATGCCATTTAAAGATAAGCATAAAGCATTAATGGCTCAAAATTTTCCTCAAGTAGAATTTATTTATGAACGCAATCCAGGCAAAGAACTAGTGGAAAATGTGGAGGCAATTATTGGCAATGTTAAGCCGAGTCTATTGAAAGATGCTAAAAATTTAAGATGGTTGCAATTAAATAGCGCAGGTACTGATGGATACTGTGAAAAAGGTATTTTGCCAATGCAGACTATATTAACTAATGCTACAGGAGCATATGGTTTAGCTTTATCTGAATATATGCTTGCTGTATTGATGGCTATGCAGAAAAAATTATATAGTTATCACGATAATCAAAAACAATCTCTATGGAAAGATGAAGGAGAAGTAACTTCTATTTTTGAGTCTACTATCTTAGTCGTGGGTTTAGGTGATATAGGAAGTTGTTTTGCTAAACGAGTAAAAGCCCTAGGTGCAAAAGTAATCGGTATTAAGCGTCGCCTTGGTGAAAAACCAGACTATATAGATGAATTAGTTAGCCTAGATAAACTAAATGAGTATTTACCTAAAGTTGATATAGTGGCTACTGTATTGCCAGGAACGAAAGCGACTTATCAGATTTTTGATAAAGAAAAATTCGCTTTGATGAAAAAAGGTGCATTCTTTATTAATGCAGGTCGTGGAAGTGCTGTAGTTGAAGATGATTTAATAGAAGCTTTAAATTCAAATCATTTAGCAGGTGCTGCTATTGATGTAACGCATATAGAGCCATTACCACAAACAAGTGCTTTATGGCAGACAAAAAATCTGCATATTACACCACATACAGCAGGTCAATATCATTTGGCAAAGACTTTGGACAATATAGTGAATATCGCTAAAGATAATTTGCAAGCTTTGATAGATGATAAAGAATTAAAAAATATTGTCGATTTTGAAACTGGATATAAAAAATAAAAATAGCCACTCATTATAGTGATAAATAATGAGTGGCTTTGTTTTTTATATTAAGCTTTCCAAAGGCTGTGAAGATTGCAATAAGCATAAGCTGTAATTACTTCTTCACCATCTAAAAGAGCAAATTGAGCTATTGGAGAAGTATTTGGTTGTAGTACCTTACGTTGATTGCCTTTATTTGTTTCAAGTGATATCCATTCAATATAATGTTCAGGAATCATAGGATGTTCAACAGAGCCTACAGAAACAGTAACAATATTTCCTTCTTGAGAAATCACAGGAACGTGTTTTTCTACAGCAGCATCAGTAGTACCAGGAATAATTTCTTTCATTTTTTCGCCACAGCAGATAATAGGCACGCCTTTATCTTTTACAAAAGCAATGATATTACCGCAGTGTGAACAAATATAAAATTTTTGAGACATAAAAATCCCTCCTCAAATATATAATAACTATATTATAGCATTATATACAGATACAGACCTAGCATTTAATGTATTTTGTTGGTAAATTTTAGGTCTATTTTGTGGCTTGATAAATGCTTTATCATCAAATTCTGTATTGATGATTAACTGCCAAGGCGTATCATGTGGAAGTGATGGTAAATTAATGCGATGATTTTCCCAGTGAGCGTTGATAGCGATATAGATAAAATCATCACGACCATCTTCTGTTTTGCCTGTCAACATAATGCAGACAACACGATTGACATGAGAAGAGTCAAACTGCCATGGATTAATACCATGTAAGCTTACAGTAGGATAATTTTTAGGTGTACTCTTAGAAGCACGGCGGAAAAGAGGGTGTTCTTTTCTAAACGCAATTAGCTGTTTGAAGAATAAGAACATATCATGATTTTCTTGTAATTGGTTCCAATTCAACCATGAAGTTTCATTATCTTGGCAGTAAGCATTATTATTGCCAAATTGAGAATTACAGAACTCATCACCAGCTAGAAGCATAGGAATACCAATGCTACAGAATAAGATTGTTGCAGCATTGCGTACCATTTTTCTACGTAAAGTCAAAATTTCAGGGTCTGTTGTTTCGCCTTCAACACCACAGTTCCAACTGATATTATCATTAGCACCATCTGTATTATTCCAACCATTTTCTTCATTGTGTTTTTCATTGTAAGAGAATAAATCCCATAATGTGAAACCATCATGACAAGTAATGAAGTTGATGGAAGCATAATTACCTCGATTAGAAGGATTGTAAATATCTTCAGAACCAGTGATACGATTTACTATAGCCTGAGCAAAACCTAAATCGCCTTTGAGGAAATGGCGAACATCATCACGATAATGACCATTCCATTCAGACCATTTACCATAAGCAGGAAATGTACCTACTTGATATAATCCACCAGCATCCCATGCTTCAGCAATTAAAATAGAATTATTGAGCAATGGGTCGAAGGTCAATAATTCTAAAAGTGGAGGGTTACTCATAGGAGAACCATCTTGATTGCGTCCTAAGATGGAAGCTAAGTCAAAACGGAAGCCATCAATATGATATTCAGCTGTCCAATGGCGTAAACAGTTTAAAATCATTTGGCGAACAATTGGATTATTGCAATTTAAAGTATTGCCACAACCACTGAAATTATAATATTCACCATTTGGTCCTAGAATATAATAGGCTTTATTATCAATACCCTTAAAGGATATATATGGGCCACGTTCATCGCCTTCTGCTGTATGATTAAAAACAACATCAAGAATAACTTTTATATTATTTTTATGTAATTCTTTAATTAGATTTTTAAATTCATAATTTTGCATGGAGTATTTTCCACTAGCAGCATAGCCTGCTTTAGGCGCAAAAAAAGATATTGGATTATAACCCCAATAATTTAAAAGGCGATTACCTTTACTATCATAACGAATGGTATCATTAATGACATCTTCGTTTTCATCAAATTCAAAGATTGGTAAAAATTCAACAGCATTGATACCTAATTCTTTGAGATAAGGAATTTTTTCAATAAATCCAGCATAAGTCCCAGGGTGTTTTACTTTGGAAGATTCATGACGAGTGAAACCACGTAAATGTGTTTCATAAATGATTAAATCACCATGGTCTGTTTTTTGTGGTAAATCATAGTCTAATTCAAAATCACTGATTACTACTTTGGAACGATATTGAAATATATTATCTTTATCTGGCAATTTACCCCATTCGTTGCGACCAGAGACCATTTTAGCATATGGGTCTAAGATGATTTTGTGACGGTCGTAAATATCGCCAGTAGTTTTATCATATTTTCCATCAATGCGAAAACCATATTCTATATTTTCATAATCTAAATCGAGTACAATCATGGCAAAAACGTTGCCAACACGATAATTTTCAGGATATGGAATTATCGCAAAAGGTTTAGGTGCTCTGTCTTTGAACAATACTAATTCACAACTTGTAGCACCGGCTGAATATATGCAAAAATTAACTCCTCCAGGAACAATAGAGGAGCCGTTTAAGCGGAAAAATCCGCGTCTAATTTTAAATTGTTTGAACGTATCAGTAGGCAGAATATCTAATTGCATGATAACACCTCATTAATGTATCAGAGCATATTTTTTTATAGCATCATCAATTGAAGGAGCGAGTTCAATTGTATCTGTTAAACCTGTTAAATCAAATATTTCTGATATTTTATCAATTATGGAAACAAAGATTGCTTTTATATTTAATAATTTAGCTTTGTTGGCAATATTAGAAAGTAAATATAGACCATAATTAGAAATGTAATTACAATCAGACATATCAATTATAATATTGTCACCAGAAGTCATTTTATCTAAAATTTCAATTTTTGCTTGTTGTGCAGTAGATATATCTAATTTACCCTTTATTGCTATAATGTGAAGTTTTTCCTTTTGATTAGTGCGAGTTTCCAATATAATAAATACCTCCTAATGACTATAAATAAAAATAATATTATAATAAATTTTAGCTATACAAAAATATAAATAATACTACTAATGTATATATATTAGCTAAATAAGCAATATATTGTAAATTGGAATATAACGATATCTGCCTACTAATATAAAATTTAATATAGTTTTAAATTTAATTATAGCTAGAAATAGGGATTTATATATCTGAATAAAATGACTAAATTATATTATGGTATATTTCCTAATATTATTTTATAAAAGTTTACACTGTTTTGCAAGTATTAGAGTCTTATTTGTTAGCTTTGGTCAATAAAAAATCAATGCAGAAATTAATCTGCATTGATTTTATTATTATTATTTATTTAATGGTTTTTTTAAGATAGCTAAGAGAATCATAGAAACGACAGCACCTATAGCTATAGCTAATAAGTACATGAGAGGATTTCCAATTGTTGGAACAACGAAAATACCACCGTGTGGAGCACGAAGAGTACATTCAAAAGCCATAGACAAAGCACCAGCCACAGCAGACCCGATAACACAAGATGGAATTACACGAGCAGGATCAGCAGCAGCAAATGGAATTGCACCTTCAGTGATGAAAGATAATCCCATTACGTAGTTTGTGATACCAGATTTTCTTTCAGCTTCAGTGAAGCGATTGCCAAAGAATGTAGTACAAAGAGCAATAGCGATTGGAGGAACCATACCGCCTGCCATAACAGAAGCCATAATACCAAATTCACCATCAGCTAAAAGAGCAGTACCTGTTACATATGCTGCTTTGTTGAATGGGCCACCCATATCGATGGACATCATACCGCCAACGATAATACCGATTAAAATACGGCTACTAGGATCCATACCTTTTAATGTTTCAACAAGCCATGTATTAATAGCACTTACAGGAGGGTTGATAATGAAGGTAATAGCAATACCCATCAATAATACACCAAATAAAGGATAGATTAAGATAGTTTTGATACCTTCGAGAGATTCAGGTAATACTTTGCAAACTTTTCTAAGACCTAAAATGATATAACCAGCAGCAAAACCTGCGATTAAAGCACCCAAGAAACCAGAACCACCAGTGTTTGCCATAGCACCACCAACGAAACCAGCAACAAGACCTGGGCGGTCAGCAATACTCATACCGATAAATCCAGCAAGTACAGGAAGCATAAATCCAAAAGAAACACCGCCGACATTTTTGAAGAAGGCAGCAAGTGGAGTATTAGAACCGAAATTAGAAGGATTAGCTGGATCATAAACATCGACTAAGAATGCAATAGCGATTAAGATACCACCGCCAACAACGAATGGAAGCATATGAGAAACACCATTCATTAAGTGTTTATAAAGTTGACGACCGATACTTTCATTTTCACTAGAAGCAGTGGAAGCACTGTCATCATCGCCAGAACCTTTATAGATAGGAGCATCTTGAGCCATAGCTTTGTCTAAAAGCTCATCAGCTTTATTAATACCATTAGCTACTTTAGTAATGATAACATGTTTACCATTGAAACGAGCCATTGGTACATTTTTATCGGCAGCGACGATAATACATTTTGCATTAGCGATATCTTCATCAGTTAATACATTTTTTCTACCGCCAGCACCATTTGTTTCAACTTTGATAGAAATATTTTTGCGTTTAGCATGTTGTTCTAAGGATTCAGCTGCCATATAAGTGTGAGCAATACCAGTAGGGCAAGCTGTAACAGCTAATACATCATAACCAGTAGAAGTTTCTTCTTTGGCAGGTGCAGTTTCTGCTTTAGTTTCTTCTTCAGTTGGTGGATTTTCTTTATCATTGATTAATTTTAAGAATTCATCTACAGATTTTGCAGCGATTAAGGATTCTTTAAAATCAGGATCCATTACCATCATAGCGAGTTTACTTAATAATTCTACATGTAAATCGCTTGCAGTATCTGGAGCTGCAATCATGAAGAATAAGCGAGATGGATTGCCATCTAAAGCTTCAAAGTCCATACCATCAGGAATAACCATAGCAGCAAGACCAGCTTCTTTTACAGCAGCGCTTTTTGCATGTGGTGTAGCGATACCATCGCCTAATCCAGTGGAACCAGATTCTTCACGAGCTATTACGGCTTTTAAGTATTCTTCTTTGTTATTGAGGTTACCGCTTTTTTCCATTAAATCAGCTAAGATTTCAATAGCTTCAGTTTTGGATTTTGGCGGAGCAACATTTAATTGAATACTAACTGGTTTTAATAAGTCGGTAATTTTCATTTAATATATCTCCTTAATATTATTAACTTTTATGAAGTTAGTTATTTAAAGTTTTTAATAAAGCTTCAACTTCACTGCGAGTTGCTAAATTTTCAGAGAAAGCAGAAGCAGAACCAGTAGCAACTCCCATATAGAAAGCTTTTTCATAGCTATTTGTTTCGATATAGCCTGTTAAGAAACCAGCAACCATGGAATCACCAGCACCGATGGAGTTTACCAATTTTCCTTTAGGAACAGGGCTATATGTTATGGAACCGTCTTCAGCGACTAAGATAGCACCATCTTTACCCATAGAAACTAATACATTTTTCGCTCCCATATCCTGAAGTTTTTTAGCATAAGTGATAATGTCATCATTGCAAGTTAGAGTAACATTAAACATTTCAGCTAATTCATGGTTATTAGGTTTGATTAAGAAGGGATGATATTTTAAAACATTAAGTAAGAGATTTTTAGTAGCATCAACAACGATATTGATGTTGCGATTTTCTAAATGAGCCATGATTTTTTCATAGATATCATCTGGCAAAGTTTTAGGAATACTACCAGCTAAAACTAAAGTATCACCAGCAGTTAATTTATCTAATTTAGCAAATAATTCTTCAATAGCATTTGCTGGAATATCAGGGCCTTGACCATTGACTTCAGTTTCTTCGTCATTTGTTTTAATTTTTACATTTATACGAGAAAAGCCATTTGGTAATTCAATGAAATCACTTTTACAACCAAAGCTATGAAGCTGGCGAATGATTTCTTTTCCAGTGAAACCGGAAATAAAGCCTAAAGCTGTACTATCAATACCAAGATTTTTCAATACGATAGAAACGTTAATACCTTTTCCGCCACCTAAAACTTGTTCATAATTTACACGGTTAGTAGCTCCAGCAATAAATTCTGGCATGCGAACAATGTAATCGATAGCAGGATTAAATGTTACAGTATAAATCATTTACAACACCTCCATGATATTTGTATAATCAAGATATTTTTTATCTTTTAAGATGTCAGTGATGATGATGGCATCTTCTAAGTTAGCAAAAGTTATAGGTGTTATTTGGTCAAATTTAGTGGAGTCAGCCAAGACATAAGCTTCTTGACAGTGTTTTAAAGCAGTTTTCTTCACACAAGCTTCAACACTATCAGGAGTAGAAAACCCTGCCTGAAGGCTAATACCATTTGTGCCAAAGAAGCCTTTAGTAAAATTATAAGGTTGAAGATTTTCGATAGATGTTGTGCCGATAATAGCTCCAGTAGATTTTTTTAATTGACCACCAATGATGAAAGCTTTAAAACCTTTATCAGTTAATTTTTGAGCATGAATAATGCCGTTTGTTATATAGGTGGCTTTTTTTTCAGTTAAATGGTCAATGATTAATTCTGTAGTAGTACCAGCATCAATATAAATTAAATCATGAGGTTTTACTAAACTAGCAGCTTTTTTGGCGATTAAGTTCTTTTCTGTAATTTGTAAATCATGTTTAGTGTGAATGTCTTTTTCATCAGCAGTATAAAAATCAATGCTAGTTGCTCCGCCATAGACTTTACGGAGTTTTCCAGCTTTATCAAGTGCTGTCAAATCACGACGAATAGTAGATTCAGATGTATTTAATAAAGTAGTTAATTCTAATAAAGTAACGCTAGATTTAGTTTTTAGTAAATTTAAAATAGCACAATGACGATCTTGTGTTAACATAAGCTCACCTCATTTCAAGATTATTATATCACTCAAACTCAATCAAAGTCAATCATATAATGATTGAAATTTGCCAAAATAAACCAAAGTCAGTCAATTAAATTATAATTATCTCTATCATAAGTATTTTTTCATAGAGAATATATATATAAATATGATATGATTAAAATAAAAAAGGAGGTTACATATTGAATACTAAAAAAAGTAAATTGAGCCAGTACGTGAAGAAATATATTTATATTTTTATTGGTTCGATAATCACAGCAATAGGGTTAGAAATATTTTTAATTCCTAATAATATAATTGATGGTGGCGTAGTAGGTGTTTCTATTATGCTTAGTGCTATAACAGGACTTCCTTTCGGTGCATTTTTAATTTTGATAAACTTACCTTTTTTATATTTAGGATATAAACATATAGGTAAAGCTTTTGCTATAGCGACTACTTTTGCTGTAATATCATTGTCATTTTGGTCTAGTGTATTTTTACCTGTATTGCCGGTAACTAATGATTATTTTTTGGCAGCAGTTTTTGGCGGTATTATCACGGGAACAGGTGTAGGTCTTATAATTCGCAATGGTGGCTCTTTAGATGGAACGGAAATTGTGGCGATTTTGACAGATAAGAAAACAGTTTTTTCTGTTGGCGAAATTGTCATGTTTATAAATCTATTTATTTTAAGTAGTGCAAGTTTAGTTTTTGGCTGGGATAAAGCTATGTATTCATTAGTAGCTTATTTTGTTATCGCTAAAATGATTGATGTGGTTTTAAAAGGTTTAGAGGAAACTTATTCTGTAATGATAGTTACTTCACAACATACGGATATTTTAAATCGTTTGATGTTGGAAATGGATAAAGGTGTAACTGTGCTTCATGGAGAAGGTGGTTATACGAAAGAAAAACGAAAAATTTTATATTGTGTAGTAACTAGATTAGAGATAGATAAATTAAAAAATATGGTTTTAGATATAGATGAAGGTGCATTTGTAACTATTAATCCTGTTAGTGATATTGTAGGTGGAAGATTGAGAGTAAAGAAAAATCATTAAATAATATATTAAATGTATAATTACATAAATAATTTGTAACTTTTTAAAATGCTTGACGATATAATAACTAGAGAACTATAATACAAGGTATAAGAAAACTTTATATAATTTAATAAAATAATAAAAATAATATATAAAAATATAGCTACAAATTATGTGTTTTTTGCATTTACATATATTATAAAAATTTAATTAGGGAATAAATAATATTCTTATTATTTTATATAAATATTGGGTCTAATATGATATTTTTCATTCATACCTTAGTCAGGAAAAATGAGTGGGTCTAGTATTTAATTTATTTAGGAGGGGTACTGTGGAAAAGTATAATTCTATTTGGGACATGTACCAAAAAAAAGGAATGAGTCGTCGTTCCTTCATCAAAGCTTGTACAGCAATGGCTGCTATGCTTGGCATAGCTCCAAGTATGTTATCTGAAGTTGTAGAAGCAGCAGAAAAAAGATTACCAGTTGTGGTATGGCTTCATGGTCATGAATGTACAGGCTGTAGTGAAGCCTTCATTCGTTCTGGAGCACCAATGGCATCTGACGTAGTGTTAAATATGATTGCTTTAGAGTATGACGATACTTTAGCAGCTGCCAGCGGACAACCATTTGAAGAACATCTTCAAGAAATTATTAAAGCATATGATGGTCAATATATTTTGGCTGTAGAAGGAGCAGTACCTGCTCTTGCAGATTCTGGCTATTGTATGGTAGGTGGTCATGCTTTCATTAATCAGTTAAAAGAAGCAGCAGCTCATTGTGCTGCAATTATTAACTATGGTTCTTGCTCTGCATGGGGTGGTATTCAAGCTGCTAGACCAAATCCTACACAATCTACTGGCGTACCTAATATTATTGGTGATAAACCTATTATCAATGTACCAGGTTGTCCACCAATTCCAGAAGTAATGACTGGTGTTATCGCTCATTATGCTATGTTTGGTAAATTACCACCTGTAGATAATGAAGGACGTCCAAAACAGTTCTTTGGCAATCGTTTGCATGATACTTGCTATCGTCGTCCATTCTTTGATGCTGGTCTTTTCGCTGAAGATTTCAATGATAAAGGTGCTAAAGCAGGTTGGTGCTTATATAAATTAGGTTGCCGTGGACCTGAAACTTATAGCTCTTGTGGTAACCTTCGTTGGTGGAATGGTTTATCTTATCCTGTACAATCTGGGGCAAGTTGTATCGGTTGTACAAACAAAAACTTCTGGGATGAAGATCCATTATATGAACGTATACCAGATGTTCCAGGTATTAGTAGCCTAGGTCTTGGTAATATTGATACAGTTGGTGGTATTGCACTTGGTGCTATGGCTGTCGGTATCGCAGGACATGCAGCTACATCTGCTATTCAGAAAAAGAAAAGAGATGCAGCTGAAGCTAAAAAAAGCTCTGAAAGAAAGGACGGTTGATAAATAATGGCACATATAGTAGTAGACCCAATAACACGTATTGAAGGACATTTACGTGTAGAAATTGAAGTGGAAGGCAATAAAGTAACAGATGCTATTTCTAGCGGAACAGCTTGGAGAGGTCTTGAAGTAATTGCTAAAAATCGTGACCCTCGCGATTTATGGGCATATATTCAACGTATTTGTGGCGTATGTACTAGTTCTCATTCTTTGGGCTGTGTTCGTGCAGTAGAAGATGCACTCGGCATTAAAATTCCTAAAAATGCAAACTATATCCGTAATATAATGGCAGCAACACTTACTGTTCATGACCATTTAGTACATTTTTATCATTTACATGCATTGGATTGGGTTAGCCCACTTGAAGCATTAAAAGCAGACCCAACAGCAACTGCTAATTTACAAAATGCAGTGCTTGCAAATTATAAATTACCATTTAATGGTCCAATGGAATATGATTTTTCTGCATATCCAAAAGATTTCCCAAAAGCAACACCAGCATATTTCCAAGCAATTAAAGATAAAGTTCAAGCTTTAGTTAGCGGTGGACAGCTTGGTATTTTTGCTGCAAACTGGTGGGATCATCCAGATTATCAAATTCTTCCTCCAGAAGTACATTTAATGGCTATCGCTCATTATTTAAATATGCTCGATAAACAACGTGAAGTAGTTATTCCTCATGTTATTTTTGGCGGTAAAAACCCACATCCTCATTATGTTGTTGGTGGTATGCCATGCGCTATTTCCATGGACGAAATGAATGCTCCTGTTAATAGCCAGCGTTTAGCTGCTGTAGATACTTCCATCAATTTAAGCATGGATTTAGTAAATAATTTCTATTTACCTGACTTATTAGCTATTGGTCATATTTATGCTCAGAAAGGTTTAATCACTGGCGGTGCTGGTCTTGCTAAAGAACGTGTATTAGGATTTGGCTCCTTCCCAGAAGAACCATTTGCAGGTACAGCTAATGGTGGAGATTGGTTCAATCAAATCATGATTCACTGCAATGCTGTAGTTGAAAACTTTGGTGCTGGCGTTATGAACGCAAAAGTTACTGAAGTTACAGCTGATGACTTAAAAGATCCAGAAGTATTAACAGAAACTACAACTCATGCATGGTATAAAGATGGCGATGCTCTTCATCCATGGGATGGTAAATCTGAAGCTGAATACACTGGTGATAAAAACGGTAATAAGAGCCATTGGGAACAGCTTAATGAAAAAGGCAAATATTCCTGGATTAAAACACCATTATGGCGTGGCAAAATGGCAGAAGTTGGACCTCTTGCTCGTTATATTATTATTTATACAAAAGTTAAACAAAATCTTCTCCAACCAAATTGGGCAGAAAAGATGATGGTAGATCAAGTAGATGCTATTTCTAAATTATTAAATGTAGCACCAGAAGTATGGTTACCATCTACACTTGGACGTACAATTACTCGTGGTTTAGATGCACAGCTTAATGCTTGCATGAATAAATATTTCTTCGGAAAACTCATTAAAAATATTGCTAATGGTGATACAGATACAGCTAATACTACTAAATGGGATCCATCTACATGGCCAACTGAAGAAGTAAAAGGTGTAGGTCTTTATGAAGCTCCTCGTGGTGCACTTAGCCATTGGGTTGCAATTAAAGATAAAAAATGTAGCAACTATCAAGCAGTAGTACCAACTACATGGAATGCTTGCCCTCGTGATGAAGTGGCAGGTCAAGGTGCTTTTGAACGCGCTATGATGGATACTGCTGTTAAAATTCCAGAAAAACCATTAGAAATTGTCAAAGCTATACGTTCTTTTGACCCATGTATAGCTTGTGCTACTCACTTATATGATGCGAAGGGAAGAACAATAAGTACAGTTAATACTGACCCTTATATTAGGGGTGGTTTAAATGGCTAAGTTAGTTCATCCAAAGGGACAATTAAAGAAATATTATATTTTTAGTCCATTTTTAAGAATATTTCATTGGATTATGGTTTGGTGTATTGCTGGATTATTTATTACAGGATTGTTGATTATGGACCCTATTTCTGGTGGTCCAGGTCATGAACCAACTTTTGCAGATTGGCGTTTGTCTGTAGATTTAATCCGTAATATTCACTTCTTATTAGGCTTTATTTTTACAGCTTCATTTACTTTGCGTATTTATGGCTGGATTATCAATCGTGGTGACCGTTTGTTACCTAAATTCTGGACTACTAAATACATGGAAGAAACTGTAGAAGTAGCACTTCACTACAGCCTATTAAAATATTCTCATAAACCATATTTACGTAATCCTTTGGCTCGTGGCTCATATTTAGCATTATATATTATGGTTTTAGTAGAAATCGTAACAGGTTTTGCTATGTACTATATGCCTAACTCCACAGGTGTACCAGCTTCTATTTTTGGTTGGTCAATCGGTATGTATGGTGAAATGATTTTCCATTGGGTTCATCATTATTTTGCTTGGTTCATTATGTTCTTTGCTATGGGTCATGTATATATGGTATTCAGAGCAGATTTAATGGAACGTGAAGGTGAAGCTGCTAGTATGTTCTCTGGTACAAAAACTTTAGCACATATTCCATCTGATATTGATGACCTCAAAGATAAAAAAGGACATGTTGCAGAAGATTAAGGAGATGTAACTTTCATGTGTCTTACTTGTGGTTGCCTTTTTGGTGGAAAAGGTAATAAATTAAGATTTAAAGTTGAAGGATATACAAAGGAAAATGCTAAAGAACTTAAAGAAAGTTTATTAGGATTACCTGGAGTATATAACGTTCATATTCATGCGCATAACGGTGAAACAACGATTAATTATAATCCTGCTAAAACACCGCTAACACAGTTGACGGCTGAATTTGCTCAGCGTGGGTTGACTGCTCTGTTATAAGGAGATAAAAACAGTCGGGTTTTTACCCGACTGTTTTATTATTTTAGATTATGCATGAAATGGCATTAGCAGAAGGCATTTTAGATATTGTGCTTTCTTATGCAGATAAAAATGAAGCAAAAAAAGTAACAGAAATTTCTGTTTTAGTTGGCGAAATGACAGGTGTTGTAGATGAGTCTTTAGAGTTTTGTTTTACTTCTATAGCTAAAGACACGAAAGCTGAAGGAGCAAAATTGATTTTAAAGAGAATACCACTTGTAGCAAGATGTTTAGAATGTGGTAAGGAAACTAAAATAGAAAGATATAACTTTACTTGTCCTCATTGTGGTTCTTTGCGCATGGAAACTATATCGGGACGAGAGCTTCGAGTAGAATCATTGGAGGCGGATTGAATGGATATTCCTGTAATGCAAGATATTCTTGGCAGAAATGATGAAATTGCTGGCAAGAATAAATCTTTATTTGATAAACATGGTATTTTAGCTATTAATTTATTGGGTTCTCCTGGTTCAGGTAAAACAACTTTATTAGAACGAACTATCGCTCACTTAAAAAATGATTTACGCTTAGCTGTAATTGAAGGTGATTTATTTACCGATAAAGATGCTGATAGAATAGCACAGCATAATGTGCCAGTAATCCAGATTAATACAAATGGCGGTTGTCATTTAGATGCGCCAATGGTAGAAGAAGTACTTGGCGATTTAGACCTTGATAAATTGGATGTTGTAATCATTGAAAATGTGGGTAATCTAGTTTGTCCAGCAGAATTTGTCGTTGGTGAAGATATGAAGGTTACCGTTTTAAGTATTACTGAAGGCGATGATAAACCATTAAAATATCCAATTATTTTCAAAGAGTCTAAAGTTGCTATTTTAAACAAAGTTGATATTTTGCCATTTACTAATTTTGATATGGAAGCTGCTAAACATGATTTAAAATGCATTCATCCACAGCTTGAAATCATGGAAACTGCTGCTTCTAAAGATGTAGGTGTAGATAAATGGTGTGATTTTATCCGCAGTGAATTTAAGAAAAAACAAGAACAGTTAAAATTAGGAGAATAATTATGGCAGATATTTCAGTTGTAGGTATTGGCAATATCATCATGCAAGATGAAGGTTTTGGTGTTAGATGTGCAGAATATTTGCAGAAAATCACTGACTATCCTGATTTTGTACAAATTATTGATGGTGGTACTCTAGGTATGGATTTAATGCCATATATTGCAGGTACTAAGAAATTATTATTGATTGATGCGATGAACATTGATGCGCCTGTAGGTAGTTTTCATAGTTTTACAGGTGATGAATTAAATGCATATTTTAAAGATAAAATATCTGTACATGATTTAGGCGTTAATGATATGTTAGCTGTTTTGAAATTGACAGATAATCCTATTGAAGAAGTCGTTGTAATGGGTGTAAAACCAGAGGTTGTTTCTATGGGATTGGATATGACAGAAAAAATAGCTGAAAAAGTACCAGAAGTAGCTCAAAAGGCTAAGGAGCTAGTTGATAAATGGGTAGCAGAGTATCAGAAATAAAAAGATATCAGATACGTGTAGAAGGTATTGTACAAGGTGTAGGTTTTAGACCGTTTATATATGGTTTAGCTATAAAGTCTTGTTATAGCGGTTATGTATTAAATGATGTAGAAGGCGTTTTGCTGGAAATTCAGGGACAAGATATAGATATAGAAAATTTTTGTCAATGTATAAAGACAAAAGCGCCTAAAGCATCATATATAACAAATATCAGCTATCATGAGATTGATGTAATTTGTGATGATAAAGAGTTTATAATTCAAAAAAGCCCACAAGGTTTGACGAAAGAAACTTTGATTTCTCCAGATTTAGCTATTTGCGAAGATTGTAAACGAGAAATAAAAGATAAAAACAATAGAAGATATCAATATGCTTTTACGAATTGCACAAATTGTGGGCCACGTTTTTCCATAGTGCAAGACATTCCTTATGACCGCCAAAATACTACGATGAAAGTATTCCCTATGTGTAAAAAGTGCGAAGATGAATATACTAATCCATTAGATAGACGATTTCATGCTCAACCAAATGCTTGTGATATTTGCGGACCACAGTATAAATTAGTAGCTGATAAAGTATATATAGCTAATGAAAGTATAAAAAAAGCACATGAATTAATCAAAAAAGGTGCTATTGTCGCTGTAAAGGGGATAGGCGGATATCATTTAGTCTGTGATGCTTTTAATGAAGAAGCTGTAGCTAATTTGCGACAGCGAAAAATTCGCGAGGATAAACCTTTTGCAGTGATGGCTACTAATCTTGATATAGTAAAAAAAATCTGTGAAGTGAACGATAAAGAAGAAGAATTATTGACTTCTATGCAAGCACCGATTGTTTTATTGCATAAAGCAAAAGCTTATAACTTAGCATCAAAGGTAGCACCTCATAATGCTTATTTAGGTGTGATGATAGCATATGCACCAATTCATTATTTATTATTAAATGATGATGATGTATTTGTAATGACAAGTGCTAATTTAAGTGATGAGCCGATTGTTTATCAAGATGAAGAAGCTAAATCGCACTTATCAACAATAGCGGATTATATACTTTCACATAATAGAATTATTCAAACGCGTGTAGATGATTCTGTAGTGCGAGTGTTTAATGATAAACAGATGTTAATACGCAGAAGTAGAGGATATGCTCCTTCTCCAGTATTATTAAAAGGCGATTTGATAAGTGATATTCCTGTGTTAGCCTGTGGCCCAGAATTAAAAAATACTTTTTGTATGACGAAAGGGCAAAAGGCTTTTTTGAGTCAGCATATAGGTGATTTAGAAAATATGGCAGTCAATAACGCTTATAAAAATAGTATTGATTTATTTAAGCGTCTATTTACTATTAAACCAAAGCTTATTGCTTGTGATATGCACCCTGAGTATTTTTCGACAAAATTTGCTAAAAGCTATGCTCAAGATAATGATTTACCATTAATACAGGTACAACATCATCATGCACATATTGCCTCAGTTATGGCAGAACATGATTTAAAAGGTGATGTAATCGGTGTTAGTCTAGATGGTACAGGTTTTGGCGATGATGGTCATATTTGGGGCGGAGAATTTTTTATAGCCAATTTATCTGGATATGAACGCAGAGGACATTTTCAATATATGCCATTGCCATCTGGAGCCAAAGCGGTAAAAGAACCATGGCGATTGGGTTTATGGATAGCGTATAATCTGTATGGTGAAGATATCAAGGACAAATATCCTGAATTATTAAAGGTGAATTGGCAATTATTGATAAAAGCTACACAAAAAGGATTTAATGCTCCATTTACTTCTAGTGCTGGCAGAATTTTTGATACTGTAGCTAGTTTGCTAGGTATTTGTTATCAGATAAATTATGAAGGACAAGCAGCTATTGAATTGGAAAAAATAGCTTACGATAGCGATGGCGAAGTTTTGCCATTTATGATAAATAAAGAATTAGGTCAATATATCATAGATTTTATGCCTATGTATCAGCTTTTATATGATTTAAAACAGAAATATTCTGTAGCATATATAGCGAAATCTTTCCATTTGACTATGGCAAAAGCTATTTGTGAAATGATAGATTTATTGGGTAAGGAAAGTAATTTAAATAAAGTAGTATTAAGTGGTGGTGTATGTCAAAATATCACTTTGTTGGATTTAATCTACAAAGAATTACAAGATAGATATGATATTTACATTAATGAAAAAGTACCGTCTAATGATGGCGGTATAGCTTTAGGTCAAATGGCAGTGGCTTTGACTCGTTATTTACAAGAAAATGATATTGAAATAGTGAAATAGATAGGAAGGGTTTTTATGTGTTTAGCGGTACCTGCAAAAGTTATTGAAAAAAAAGACATGGTGGCGACTGTAGAAGTAGAAGGTATTCGCCGTGATATTAGCTTGATGTTATTACCAGAGGCTAATGAAGGGGATTATATTTTGATGCATGCTGGTTTTGCCATTCAAGTAATTGATGAAGAAGAAGCGAAAATCACTACTGAATTATTGAAAGAGGTGCTTGGAACTAATGAGCCAGCAAGTGGACGAAACGAAACAGATAGCAGCATTCTTGCTTAAAGAAATAGATAGATTAATAGATAGACCCGTGCGTATTATGGAAGTATGTGGTACACATACAGTATCTATTTTCCGTGCAGGAATTCGCCAATTATTGCCAGAAAAAGTAGAGCTAGTAAGTGGCCCAGGTTGCCCTGTATGCGTTACACCAAATGATTATTTAGATACAGCGATTGCATATGCTCGTCAAGAAGATGTTATTATCACTACTTTTGGCGATATGTTAAAGGTACCAGGTACATCATCTAGTTTAAATCAGGTAAAAGCAGAAGGTAGAGATATAAGAATTATTTACTCTCCTATGGATAGTTTGCAAATAGCAAAAGATAATCCTGATAAAAAAGTTATTTTTCTTGCTGTTGGTTTTGAAACAACTTCTCCTACAGCAGCAGCTACAATACTTGCAGCAAAACAGCAAAATATAAAAAACTTTTTTGTATTAACAGCACATAAATTGACTCCGCCAGCAATTGAAGCATTGCTTTGTGATGAAAAAATAAAAATAGATGGCTTTTTACTTCCTGGTCATGTTTGTGTAATCACAGGTGAAGAGCCTTTTACATTTATTGCAGAAAAATATCATTTGCCAGCAGTTGTAGCAGGTTTTGAGCCACTTGATATTTTGCAGGCTATTTATATGATTGCAAAACAAATTCATGCAAAAGATTTTAAAATCGAAAATCAATATAAGCGTGTGGTAAAAACATTAGGTAATATGCAAGCGCAAAAAATCATGGATTTAGTATATAAAAAAGCATCTGCTAATTGGCGTGGCTTGGGTGTAATCGAAAATTCAGGATTGGACTTAACAGATGCTTTCAGTGAATTTGATGCTTTGAAGATGATACCAGTGAATAAGGAAATATCCAAAGAACCTGCTGGTTGTCGTTGTGGTGAAGTACTTCGTGGTTTAGTAAAACCTACAGATTGTCCTCTTTTTGGCAAGGTATGTACACCAAATCATGCAGTAGGTTCATGTATGGTTTCTGTTGAAGGAACTTGTGCTGCTTGGTATAAATATGGTTCGAGAGTATTTCATTTTGAATAAGTTTAAAAATTTTGGTGGTGATAATATTGGTAGGTAATTTTGGTGCAAATGACGTAATTACTATGGCACATGGCAGTGGTGGTCAAGCAGGTCATGAGCTTATGGAAAAAATTTTATTGCCAGCATTTGATAATCCTATATTAAGGGAAATGCACGATGGTGCTAAATTAGATTTAAGTACAAATAAAATAGCATTTACTACAGACTCATATGTAGTAAAACCTTTGTTTTTTGCTGGCGGTAATATTGGGAAATTGGCTGTTTGTGGTACGGTAAATGATTTGGCTATGACAGGAGCAATTGCTAAATATATTTCTGTGGGCATGATAATTGAGGAAGGTTTTCCGTTAAAAGATTTACAGGAAATAGTAAATACTATGCGTAAAGCTGCCGATGAAGCTGGCGTTTATATCGTTACAGGTGATACTAAAGTAGTGAATAAAGGCTGTGCTGATGGTATTTTTATCAATACTGCTGGTGTGGGAGAACGCATAGAAGGTGTGGAAATATCTCCATTGAAAGCGAAAGCAGGTCAAAATATAATTGTCAGTGGTTATTTAGGAGACCATTCAGCAACAATTATGGCATCTCGTCATAATTTAGAATTGCCAAGCGTGATAAAAACAGATTGTGCACCGCTTAATCATATGGTGAAAGAAATGCTCACAGTAGCGCCAAATATCGCTGTACTTCGTGATCCAACTCGTGGTGGTGTAGCAGCTGTTTTAAATGAAATAGCACAGCAAGCTCAAGTGGGAATTTTATTAGAAGAAGATAGTATTCCAGTGCGTGAAGAAGTACAAGGTTTTTGCGATATTTTAGGATTTGATCCACTTTATTTGGCAAATGAAGGTAAATTAGTAGCTTTTGTAGACCAAGAAGATACAGAAAATGTATTAGCTACAATGCATAAATTTGAATATGGTAAAAATGCTAGAGTGATTGGCAAAGTCATTGATAAAGCTATTGGCGAGGTTGGACTTCGCACAGCTATAGGTGGTATACGTATTGTAGATATGCCACAAGGTGAACAAATTCCACGTATTTGTTAATTTTTATCATAAAAATATTATTTATGGTTGACAAAAGGCTTATTGGCTTTTATAATATTATAAGTCAATAAGATATAGGGGTATCGCCAAGTTGGTAAGGCACGGGTTTCTGAATCCCGCATGCGTTGGTTCGAGTCCAGCTACCCCTGCCATTTGAAAGTTTACGTCGCTATTATAGCGACGTTTTTTTGTATTTTATATATAGATATATATAGAAAGGTATGTATGATAAAGTATGAAAGTTTTATTTATAATAGGTAATGGATTTGATTTATCACATGGTTTACATACTTGCTATAATGATTTTAAAGAATATTTATATGAAACTGATAGTGTTTTATATGATTTATTGAAAAACAAAATGTCTGATTTTTTATGGAGTAATTTTGAAGAAGATTTAGGATATTTAGATTTTTCAGATGAAATATCGTATTATTATAGAGAAATAGAAGATGGTTTTGATAGTTATAGTGCCGTTAATAATATGGTAGTAACATTATATGAGTGTAGAAAAATAATGGAATCTATGAATTATTTTGTTAAAAAATGGATAAAAACAATAGATACTTCTAAAGCTATAAAGCGAAAAAGATTTTTTGATTTAATAAAGAATAATGAATGTTATTTTTTGTCTTTTAATTATACAGATACATTAGAGAAAAAATATAATATAAGAAGAGTTTGTCATATACATGGTAATCTAAAAGGGAAATTGATACTAGGTCATGGTGAAAAATATATTCATACAAAAGAATGTAATATTAAAGATTATACAGATAATTATGCTACTTTTAGTGAATTAATAGAAATGCAAAATAATATAGATTTTATTCATAATATATTAAAAAAAGATGTATATAGCTTATTAAAAAAAATAGAAAATTTTTTGAGCAATTGAAAGATGTAGAACAAGTGTATTCTTATGGCTTTTCATATGGAAAAGTAGATTTACCATATATAAAAGAAATTATTAATAATATATCTAATAATAAAAATAGTAAATGGTTTTTTTATGATTATAATATTGATGAAAATAAAAAATATAAAAATTTAGTTAAATCGTGTGGATTTAACGGACAATATGATAGTTTTCATTGTTAAAAAGCTAGTGTAAAATATTTTACACTAGCTTTTTATATAAGATAAAAAATTTCATTATTTATTTTCTTTTAGATGTTCAAAGTATTTTTTAGTTTCAAGAGAAATCACACCGGAAAGAGCGATGATAGCAATTAAGTTTGGAATAGCCATCAAGCCATTTACGATATCGGCTAAAATCCAAATTGCTTCGAGTTTTAAGAAGGCACCAGAAGCAACTAAGCAGATGAAGATGATGCGATAAGGTAGGATACCTTTAATGCCGAATAAATATTGGCAAGCACGTTCACCGTAATAATTCCAGCCTAAGATTGTAGTGAAAGCAAATAAAGCTAAAGAAACTGTAAGGAAAATACCACCCATAAAACCATAATCCATGCTAAATGCTGTATTAGTCATAGCAGCACCAGAAAGGTCTCCAGACCAAACACCAGTTAAAACTAAAGTCAAACCAGTCATACTACAGATAATGATAGTATCAATGAAAGTACCAGTCATAGAGATTAAACCTTGTTCAGCAGGCCAATGTGTTTTTGCGGCAGCAGCTGCGATTGGTGCAGAACCAAGACCGGATTCGTTGGAGAATACACCACGTGCGATACCATTTTTCATAGCCATCATGATTGTTGAACCAGCAAAACCACCAACAGCAGCATGACCATTGAAAGCACTATCAATAATGAGTGCAACAGCAGCAGGAACATCTGAGATATGAAGTAAAATAATACCTAAGCAAGTTACGAAGTATAAAACAGCCATAAAAGGAACAATAGCTGAAGCTGCACGAGCAATACTTTTTAAACCACCTAAAGTAATACCAGCAACTAATAAAGTAAGAATAATATCAGTTATGTAAACTGGAACGCCAAAAGTCAAAGAAACACTATCAACAATAGCATTTACTTGAGCAAATGTACCAATACCAAAGAATGCAACTAAAATACAAAAAACAGCAAAGATAACAGCTAAAGGTTTATATTTTTTACCCATACCGAGTTCGATATAGTACATAGGTCCACCAGCAACTTGACCAATTTCGTCTTTAGAACGATATTTTATAGCGAGTAAACCTTCGGCATATTTTGTAGCCATACCAAAAAATGCTGCAACCCACATCCAGAAAATAGCACCAGGGCCACCGACTTCAACAGCAGTAGCAACACCGACGATATTACCAGTACCTACAGTAGCAGATAAAGCAAGACAAAGTGCTTTGAAACTACTGATATCGCCATCGCCTTTATTTTTAGCACTCAAGATGAGTTTCATAGCTAAAGGCAATTTAGCAACTTGTAATAATTTTAAACGCAGTGTCAAATAAATACCTGTACCAACCAATAAGATGATTAAAGGTGGTCCCCAAAGGAAGCTATCAATAGCGGAAATAATAGAAAAAAAGTCCATGAAAAAAGTCCTCCTCTTAGATAAATACATTTGTTTAGTATAGTGATACAAAAATATTTTCTATCATAGCATAAAAAAAGACAAATGTCACTGTAAAAAACACAAAAATACATTTTTATTTGAAAAAATAGCAAAAATAATTATAAAAATCCACTTACAATAGCAAGAAAGTAAAAATTTTTGACTTAATGTATATATTTTTCCTATGCTTATTTACTTTTTAAATGCTATATTGATATGTGAACTTTTAAGTAGAATTTTAAGCAAAAGAAAATCAAGGAAAATCTGAACGAAAAAAGAGATTAATTGCTTAGAAGGCTTATAAATGGTACAATATTAAAGAGAATAGGAGGAACGACATGGCTAATTTGGAAGAAAATATAAATAATGAAATAGATATTAAACATGATGAACCTGTAAAGATTCATTTAGATGAAGAAAGTGCAGAAGTAACTGCTGTAGAAGGCGATTATGGTGCAAATCAAATCCAGATTTTGGAAGGCTTAGAAGCAGTACGTAAACGCCCAGGTATGTATATTGGTAGTACATCAGCTCGTGGATTACATCATTTAGTATATGAAGTTGTAGATAACAGTATTGATGAAGCTTTAGCAGGATATTGTACTCATATAGAAGTAACAATTCATAAAGATAATAGTATTACAGTAACAGATAACGGTCGTGGTATTCCTGTAGATATGCACGAAAGTGGAAAACCAGCAGTAGAAGTAGTTCTTACTGTACTTCATGCTGGTGGTAAATTTGGTGGTTCTGGATACAAAGTATCCGGTGGTTTACATGGTGTAGGTGTATCTGTAGTTAATGCACTTAGCACAAATATGGAAGTAAAAGTAAAACGTGATGGCAAAATTCACGAAATTACTTTTGAAAAAGGTGTAACTAAAGAACCATTAAAAGTAGTAGGTCAAACTGATGAAACAGGTACATTAGTTCATTTTGTACCAGATGCAGAAATTTTTGATGAAACTGTTTATGATTATGATACTTTAAGACATCGTTTACGTGAATTATCCTTCTTAAATAGAGGTATTACTATTATTTTGACTGATGAACGTCCTGAAGAAGTTCGTCAAGAAACTTTCTATTTTGAAGGCGGTATTAGTTCCTTTGTAGAACATTTAAATCGTAATAAAGAAGTAATCAATCCAGAGCCTGTATATTTCAATGGCACAAAAGATACTACTGTTGTAGAAATTGCACTTCAGTATAATACAAGCTATAGTGAAAATATTTATAGCTTTGTTAACAATATCAATACTGAAGAAGGCGGTACTCATTTAGCTGGTTTTAAAAGTGCGTTGACTCGTGCTGCTAATGATTTTGCACGCAGACAAGGTATTATCAAAAATAACGAAGATAACTTAGTGGGTGAAGATATTCGCGAAGGTTTAACTTGTGTAATTAGCATTAAACTTCGTGAACCACAGTTTGAAGGACAGACAAAAACAAAATTAGGTAATTCTGAAGTTCGTGGAATTGTAGATTCTATTGTTAGTGAAGGCTTATCTGAATACTTTGAAGAAAATCCTGTCATTTCTAAAAAAATCATTGAAAAATCCATCATGGCATCTCGTGCTAGAGAAGCTGCGCGTAAAGCTCGTGAATTAACTAGACGTAAAAATGCCTTAGAAGTTAGCTCTCTTCCTGGTAAATTAGCTGATTGCTCTGTAAAAGACCCAGAACAAGCAGAAATTTATCTTGTCGAAGGTGATAGTGCGGGTGGTAGTGCAAAACAAGGTCGTGACCGTCGTTTCCAAGCTATATTGCCACTTCGTGGGAAAATTTTAAATGTAGAAAAAGCACGTTTAGATAAAATCCTTAACAATGAAGAAATTCGCACTATGATTACTGCATTTGGTAGTGGTATTGGTTCTGAATTTGATATTACAAAACGTCGTTATGGAAAAATCATCATTATGACAGATGCCGATGTCGATGGTGCTCATATTCGTACATTGTTATTGACTTTCTTCTATCGTTATATGAGACCATTAATTGAAAATGGTCATGTATATATTGCGCAACCACCACTTTATCAGATAAGAAAAGGTCGTAGCCATTGGTACACTTATAGCGATGAAGAATTAGCGCAAAAATTAGATGAAATTGGTAGAGATGGTATCACTGTACAACGTTATAAAGGTTTAGGGGAAATGAATCCAGAACAGTTGTGGGAAACAACTATGGACCCTGAAAAACGTACAGTATTGCAAGTACATCTTCGTGAAGCAGAAGAAGCAGATTCTATTTTTACTATCTTAATGGGTGATAAAGTAGAACCTCGTCGTCGTTTTATTGAAGAACATGCAAATCTAGTTAGAAATCTCGATTTATAAAAATAAAAAGACTTACTACTTAAATTGAACTGCACCCCAAAAGTTGGACACAAAACAACTTTTGGAGGTGCAGTTTTTTTATGACTAAATACTCAAATGAATTTAAAGTTAAAGCAATTAAAATGGTTTTAAAAGGAAATTCTATTTCTCATGTAGTTAAAATTCTAAACATGCCAGATATAGCTCCTCTTTGCAGATGGATATCTCATTATGAACATGGTGGTATTCCACAACTTCTTCATAAAAATCGTAAATATACTCCTATCTTTAAGCAAAAAGTTATTGAATATAAATGGCTACATCATTTATCATTAAATCAATCAGCAGCCAAATTTTCCATTCCTAATACTGGTACAATTTCTACATGGGAAAAG
>NZ_FOCY01000039.1:0-17918 GCF_900110235.1 Megamonas sp. Calf98-2
AAGAAGTAGGAAAGAAATTAGTAAAAGTAGGGAAATATTTTGCAAGTTCGCAAATTTGTAGTAATTGTGGATATAAAAATAAAGAAGTAAAAGATTTGTCTATAAGACAATGGAAATGCCCAAATTGTAAAGTAGTGCATGATAGAGACATAAATGCAGCGATAAATATAAGAAATGAAGGCATGAGAATAGTCTTAGGATAAAATAAAAAATAAAGAACCGTGGGATGCACGGGGATAGCTTGCTTATGCTTACAACAAAAGTTGTATCGAACAAGAAGCCCCCACTTCTAAGCGATAGCGAAAGTGGTGGGAGTACATCACATTTTATATCCAAGATATTATATTAATTCTTGTAAACAATTCATTATTTTAACGTGAGGAAATTTTGCAAAATCAGCTTTAATATTATTTCCTGTTAATACCCCTGCAAAATCCACCTGCGCATTTTGAGCAGCTTGAGCATCTACAATATTATCACCGATGTAAATTACATCTTTTTTATCTACATTTAAACGCTTAACAGCCTCTAAAATTCCATCTGGAGCAGGTTTATACGCATATTTATCCTCACTGCCGATAATAAACTCTACCAAATCATCTATTTTATCCCTAGTCAAAGTCTGCATAATACGACGACGTGTTTTACTAGAGATAATTGCTATTTTAGCCCCACGTTCTTTTAAAGTCTTCAATACCATTTTTGTATCATCATATAAATATGTATTCTCTGTCATATATAAATCAGCAAAAACAGTATATTTATCTTTTAATTCCTGTATCTTCGCTTCATCAACCTCTTCAGTCAATATAGACAAAGCCTCACTCATAGGCAGACCAATAGTTCTTTTTATCTCATCTTTGGGACGAAGCGGATACCCCTCCTGCTCCATAAGCAACTCAAAACACTTCACAATACCAACTTCCGAATTTGCCAAAGTATAATCAAAATCAAATAAATAAACCTTATAGGACATAAAAATTTCTCCTCCAAAAATTTTTAACGTTCAGTTTTACTGCATGAAAAACGAACTAAAGAAACTTCTCTAACTAAAACTTTATAATATTAACTTATTATTAATCATTTATAATACCAAAAATCCCCGCATTAGCAGACTTTTACGGTAGCTGAAAGCTATTAACAAAGATAAAATTATGGATACGATTTTAGTTCAACTGTTTGAGCAAAGCGAATTTTGAACGTTGTAGACATAATTTTATCTTTGTTAAAGTAAAATCAATATTGCGGGGCAAAATTTTCTTTTTGGTTCGTTTTTCTTTTATTAAAAGAAAAATGAACAAATACTTACGATAATAACACCATATATATTGGAATTGTAATTATAGATAATAATGTAGTCGCAGAAACTACTAATGTTGCATATTCTGTATCTGTATTATAAAGACTAGATAATACTACTGTTTGAATCATCGCAGGTAATGACGCCATGATTACAAATACTTTAAACATCAATTCTGGCATAGGGAAGATAAACGACAATAAATACATGCTAAGCGGTGCAATTATAAATCTACCTAAACATATACCTATTAAACCTAAATCAAAACGAATTTTTTTCAAACCCATGGAATAAAGTGTTACACCTATAAAAATCAAAGCAAGTGGTGTTGTTAAATTTCCCATATATTGAGCTGTATCCATAAAAAATTTAGGTAAAGGAATGTCTAAAATTAAAATAATCAATGAAGCTAAAAACCCTAAAATCGGTGGAGAAAAAATTCTTCTCAAAGTTTTTAAAGTAAACATTTGCTGATAAGAAAATTCTTTTGAATCTGCCTGAATACAAGCATTTCCTAAAGTCCAAAAGAATGTAGTATTAGCGAAAAAATACAATAAAGTATAAGGTATTGCTTCCTCACCAAATAATGCCATAGTCACTGGTAAACCTACAAAAATAGTATTTGAAGTTGTAAATGTAGATTGAAAAATCCCTCTATGACCTTTTTTAGACATAAATCTTGCCAAAAACACACTTAAAATAAAACATACACCAATAGAAATAAATGGCACGATAGAACCAGTTATTAAATGCAATAATTGGTCATGACTAAAAGCATGTGTAATATTATAGATAAAAAACAAAGGCAATGATACATTTGTTACCAATTTCGGCAATAGAGCTTTATTATCTTTGTTTATCCAACCCATCTTAGCTAGATAGCAACCTATCAGCCCCATAAAAATCAAAGTCAAAACACCACTGATAGCGTGTAGCAATGCTTGCATATTATCATTCCCTTCATTTATTAAGTTTTATCTTTATCAACTAAAAAATAATTTGTGTAAAAATCCTAACAGATTAAATCCTTCTGTTACTTCTTCTGTCGTTACCACATCTACACTACCAACAACATTTCCCTGATATAATAAATCAATTGTTCCCACTTTAGCACCTTGTTTTAATGGAGCATCTATATATGCTGGTAAATTCATTTTCCAAGAAAAATCATTTACATTATCTGTATCCATGACTAAATAAGTAAAAGGCTGTACAGGTTTTACTGTAGTCTTATAATTAGTACTATTATGCGTATATATACTAGAAATTAATTTCTGTTCATCAACAGTTTTCATTTCTTTTATATGTTTAAATCCATAATCCAATAAAGCTCTGCCTTCAACAAAACGAGCTCTACTATCTGATGTTTTCAATACTACGGCAATAAGTGTAATACCATTTTTTTGTGCAGAAGCTACTAAACAGCCACCAGCAGCATCAGTATACCCTGTTTTTATACCAGTTACATCATCATAATTCCACAATAAACGATTTGTACTACCATAGACATCTTTTCGTTCCGCTGGATTTACCCACTGTATCTCTTGTTCTTTTGTTGATACTATCTTACGGAATTTTTCATTTTGATATGCATATCTTGCAATCTTAGCTAAATCTCTAGCCGTCGTATAATGATTTGGGTCTGTCAATCCATGAGGATTATTAAAATGTGTATTAGTAGCACCAATTTCTTTTGCTTTATCATTCATCATTTGCACAAAAGTTTCTAGGGAACCTTTTCCTACATAATAAGCAATAGCAGCAGCACCATCATTACCAGAAGCTAACATTGTAGCTTGCAACAGTTCTGACATTTTTATTTTATCGCCTTCATTTATATAAATGGCAGAACCTTCTACACCTACAGCACGTTTATCAACTTCAACAATGTCATCATCATTTGCATTTTCCAATCCAAGTATGCAAGTCATCATCTTAGTCGTACTTGCAGGCATTGCCTTAGCGTCTGGATTTTTTTCATAAAGAACTCTACCTGTAGTTGCATCTATCAAAATTGCAGCTTGAGCAGTCATATCTTGTAGATTATCTGCTGTAACAGGAATATATGGTTTTGATTCATCTACTGGTGGAGCATCATCTACTATGCTATCCATAGCCCTTGCTGGGTTAAATGCTATAAAAATTTGTACAAAAACTATACTAAAAATTATAAGTCGTTTAAAAATCATCTCATTCACTAGCTAATCGTCCTATCACAAAAAATGTACCACGAGCTTTGGCACATAATTTATTATCTTTATTAAAAACTTCACATTCAGCAACTACTGTACTTCTTCCATTATGAATAATTATTCCTTTTACAATAGCCACATCTTCCATATCAATAGATTTTAAAATATTAATATTAAAATCCAAAGTTACTACTTTCTTTCCCACACTAAGACAGGCTGCGCCCATAGCCATATCGCAAAGGGACATAATCACACCACCATGAGCTATGCCATAAACATTTGTATGTTCATGTTTAATTGTCAGGCTAACACATACATTACCCTTATCAATCGAAACAATATCTACACCTAAATGTTTTGTAAAGGGATTATCTTCATAAAAATTGTTGATATAATCACTTATACTTTTCATATTATCTTGATTAAATTGTTTCACACTTTTTCACCTGCCTTTATAGATAAATTTTATTATAATTTACGTTTTTTTTGATTTCAAGAAAAAGCTAACTTTTTTATTTATTTCTTAATATAGAAATAAACCAACCAAAATTTTTTTCTATGAGTAAAATTCTATAAGGTAAAATAAACAGCATTTAACATTATATATTGAGAGATTTTCAGATATAATTTACTTTAACAAATAAAAATTTCTCCATTATTATAAGACTTTTACTTCGTAATAAAACCGATATTTAAAAATAACATTTCTTTTGATTTATTATGTTTTAGTTATGGAAATGACAGAAATGATGTTCAATTAAAGTTTTTTTAGAAAATTTCTTATTTTTTTCCAAAATGCACTAGTCATTTTTGCAATTTTTAGTTATAATTAACAAAGACATAATTTTCAAACGATAATGTTAAATATACAATTATGTTCTATGATGTATTAAGAGAGGGGTTTATTTATAATGGAAACTACACTTATTATTGAAAACAAAACTGGCTTACATGCACGTCCTGCATCTATGTTTGTACAGGAAGCTAACAAATTCAGCTCCAAAATCAAACTTACTGCTAAAGGTAAAACTGTTGATGCTAAAAGCATTCTTATGATCATGAGCCTTGGTCTTACTCAGGGTACTGAACTCACTATCAGTGCTGAAGGTGACGACGCTCAAGCAGCTCTTGATGCTCTTACTGGTCTCATCAAAAACAAATTCGGTGAAGAATAATTTCTAAACTGAGAGTTAATGAGAGAGGGGGATTTGTACTTTGCCGTACGAATTAAGAGGAAAAGGAGTTATTACTGGTATTTCTATTGCCAAAGTAATGAAACTCGGAGAAGATTTACAATCTTATATTGATGCTTACACTCCAGGAACTGCTGAAGAAGAAGTATCAAAAATTAAAGAAGCTTTAGCTTATGCAGCTGAAGTACTTCAAACAAATATTAAAACACTTCGTGATAAAGGCATGCTTGAACAAGCAGGCATTATGGAAGCACATCGTATGATGGTACAAGACCCTATGCTCGAAGAAAATGCTATGTTAAAACTCGGCGCTTGTGGAAGCGCACCAAAAGCTGTACTTGAAGCGTCTGAAGAAAATGCATCTATCTTTGAACAAATGGACGACACTTATTTCCGTGAACGTGCTGTAGATATCCGCGATGTTGGTAAACGCGTAACAAGACGTATTTTAGGTCTTAAAGAAAAAACAGTTGATGGTGGTGCTGTAATTCTCTGCGGAGAAGAAATTGAACCATCTGTTATCGCTAACATTCCTACTGAAAAAATTGCTGGTGTAATTTTAGGTAATGGTAGTACTACTTGCCATGCTGTAATCATTGCCAAAGCAAGAGCTATCCCTACTGTTGCAGGTCTTGGCGATAAAATTAAAGATATTCCTGATAATGCTGAAGTTATCTTAAATGGTGAAACTGGTGAAATCTTTGTTGAACCAACTGAAGATTTAATCGCTTCCTATCAGGTAAAATTAGAAGAACAACGCCGCTTAAAAGAACATTATGCTCAGCTTTCCAAACTTCCTACAGTGACTAAAGATGGTGTAGAAGTTGACCTTATGGCTAACATCAGCACTCATTTAGATGTTGAAGCTGCTATGAAATTTGGTGCTAAAGGCGTTGGTTTATTCCGTTCTGAATTCTTATTCATGGGTAGAAATACTATTCCTGATGAAGAAACTCAATTTAAAGCATATAAAGAAGCTATTGAAAAATGCAATGGCCATTTATGTGTAATTCGCACAATGGATATCGGTGGCGATAAACCACTCCCTTACTTAAATATCCCAGAAGAAGAAAATCCTTTCTTAGGTTACCGTGCAATTCGTATTTGTTTAAACCGTCGTGAAGTATTTATGCCACAGGTTAAAGCTATTTTACGTGCTGGTCTTTATGGTAAAGCAGCAATGATGCTCCCAATGGTTATCAACGTAGAAGAAGTAAAACAAGTACGTGCAATTATCGAAGAAGCTAAATCACAGCTTGCTCATGAAGAAAAACCATTCTCCAATAATGTTCAACTTGGTATCATGGTTGAAACTCCAGCAGATGCTGTAATGACTCCTGTACTTGCTAAATACCTTGATTTCTTTAGCATTGGTACTAATGACCTTGTTCAATATACACTTGCTGTTGACCGTGTTAACACTAATGTAAGTTATCTTTATAATCACTTTAATCCAGCTGTTCTTCGCCTCATTAAACTCACTATTGAGTCTGCTCGTAATAATAATATTTGGGTAGGTATGTGCGGTGAAATGGCTAGTGACCCTAATGCTGCTGCTATTTTAATGGCAATGGGTATCAACGAACTTTCCATGAGTGCTCCATCTATTCCACGCGTAAAAGAAAAAATCCGTTCCATAACATCTGCTCAAGCTAAAGCAGCTTTAGACACTGTTATGACTATGGAAGATGGAAACGCTATTAAAGAATATCTTCAAACAGCATTATAATAATGACAGATAATATTAATTCTGCTCATGGTAAAGAGCAAAATATCAAGATGAATTTGTTAAAATGGCTAAATGAAGGAAAAGATCCTTATAGTATCATTTATGAATTAGCAAAATATCTTGAAACTGTATCATCTGAACCAGGTTATGCTGATATTATATTGAATGATATCAGAACTGTTTATGGCATTGGTTTAAATGAAAAAACCGTATTAAGTGATGAACTTCTTGAAGTTAGGACTCGCCTAGCTAAACTAGAAGAAGCTTTTAAACAGGCTACTAGCGATGAAGTTCAAAGTCATTTAAAATTTGCCATTGAACATCATAAAAAGAAAATACAAGAACTTGAACATAAATTAATGTAGTTTAAGCTACTTTAAATTAATGTAGTTTAAGCTACTTATAGAAAAGGACTTAGTTTTATAAAACTAAGTCCTTTTTATTTTAAATAAAAGTAAACATAAAAGCGACATTAAAAGCCATTAAAACTTAAAATGTCGCCTATTATCATTTATAAATTATTATCAAGCTCTATTTTGTGGAACCATATCTTTTACATCAAGAGTTCCTTCTTTTGAACGAGCAGCAAATTCTGCTGTTGCAGTGAATAATACATCACTAGAACTATTTAAAGCTGTTTCACAAGAGTCTTGGAGCACACCAATAATAAAGCCTACACCTACAACTTGCATTGCGATATCATTGCTAATACCAAAAGATGCACATGCTACTGGAATGAGTAATAATGAACCACCAGCTACACCTGAAGCACCACAAGCGCCAACTGTAGCGATTATGGATAATAATAATGCCATCAAAATATCAACTTCAATACCAAGTGTATGAGCAGCTGCTAGGGAAAGAATAGCAATTGTAATAGCAGCACCAGACATATTGATTGTTGCGCCAAGTGGAATAGAGATAGAATAAGTATCTTCATTTAAACCAAGACGTTTACATAAAGAAAGATTTACTGGAATATTAGCAGCAGAACTGCGAGTGAAGAATGCATATAAACCACTTTCACGAAGAGTAGCAAATACTAATGGATAAGGATTACGACGAATGTGTAAGAATACGATTAATGGATTCATAACAAGTGCAACGATGAAGAATGCTCCAAGCAATACAACAAGTAAATGAGCATAACCTAAGAGAGCACCAATACCACTTGTTTCTACTGCATTTGCTACTAAGCCCATAATACCAAATGGAGCAAAACGAATAATCCATTTTACAATTTTTGTAACAGCACTAGCTAAATCAGTAATCATAGTTTTAGTTTTATCAGAAGAAGCATGTAAAGCTACACCTGCTAAAATAGCCCAAGCTAAAATACCAATATAGTTTGCATTAACTAAAGCATTAACAGGGTTATCAACAATACTCATAAGTAAATTATGTAAAACTTCCACGATACCACTTGGCGGAGCTATTGTAGCATCTGCAACTTGTAATTGTAATGTAGTAGGGAATAAAAATGACATAGATACGCCTACTAAAGAAGCAAAAAATGTTCCAAGTACATACAATTTAACAATAGGTTTCATAGATGCACTAGCTTCTGCATTTTTTTGTGCCATAGCGTTCATTACTAAAATAAATACCAAAATAGGTGCAATACCTTTTAAAGCTTTAACGAATAAATCCCCTAAGATAGCTACGGCAGGTACAGCTGTCGGCACAGCCACTGCAATGAAAATACCAATTATAAGCCCTAAAATTATTAGTTTTAATAAAGCCATTTCTTGATATTTTTTTCCAATACGACTTAACAAAACAATACATCTCCTTTAAAACTGCACAATATAAAGACAAATATTTTCTCATAGTATACATCATTTTTACCAAAATGACAAGTATTATGCACTCTTGAAACTCAGATAAATATTTTTTCTTCTATATAATAATATAGACATAATAAAAAAGGATTAAGAATTTTGTCATTCCTAATCCTTTTAAGCTCAATGAATTTCTATAGATTTTACTACACCTTCCATAGAAGTAAAATATGTGGATATCTCTGCTAATTTTAATTTATGTGGATTAAACATTAAAATATTTAATTCTACAATATCTTCAGAAACAAATACTACCGAAAAATTTTTACTTTTTAGACCTAATTTTAATAATGCATTATAGACTTCTTTTATCTTTTCACTATCATTGATCATTCTTATTTTTATCATAATATTATCAGTTGGCACTAACCAACTATCCATTTGCGATAAAATCTCTAATATTATATATACTAATAATGAA
This sequence comes from Megamonas sp. Calf98-2, assembly GCF_900110235.1. Classification (NCBI taxonomy): domain Bacteria; kingdom Bacillati; phylum Bacillota; class Negativicutes; order Selenomonadales; family Selenomonadaceae; genus Megamonas; species Megamonas sp. Calf98-2. The sequence goes on from NZ_FOCY01000039.1 coordinate 8,677, forward strand.
GCAAAAACAGCAATTATATAATATCCGGCACCTACAGCTAAGCCAACGCCAGACACTACCCAAATACAAGCTGCTGTTGTAAGACCAATTACATTCACACCTTCTTTAATAATAGCTCCTGCACCTAAAAAACCTATACCACTTACAACTTGTGCAGCTAATCTTGCAGGGTCAGCATTTGTTTTTCCCTCTACTTGCTCATACAATAAATTCGACAAAATCATAATCAAACACGAACCAATACATACTAAAATATTTGTTCTAAGTCCTGCTGATTTATGTTTAAATTGTCTTTCATAACCAATGAGTGCACCTAATATTGCTGATAAAATTATTCTAAAAATATATTCAATTTCATTTTCCATATATTCACCTAAATTCTTAAAAATCAATATCAAAAATATAAATAAATCATCTACTTCTTAAATTTTATTATACTAAATATCACTGTTTTTATCTCTAATTTACTTTTTAATTAAATTTTAATTTGATTTTAATAAATCACATATTCCGATATTTTATTTCTTAATATTGATTTATTTGCACCAAAAACCATTCATATTTATTAAATTTTATTTCATTTATTTTAAAATTTTACTATTTTTCATAAATAAAATAACCTCTTTCGTCAATATTATTTAATAATTTAAAATAATCTTTCTGTTACAAAGTTGCATTTTTTTTATCTTTATGCTATCATTTTAGTAGTTCAAGAAAAGATATATTGAGCAGAGGAAAAAAAGTTGAGGAAACGTGGATACTCATACACAATCATTTCTCCTAACAATATATTTTCTATTGAACAAAAAATATATTTTATAGGAGGAGTTTTATTATGTCTAAAAAAACTCTTGTTTCTGCAATTACTGCTGCTCTCGTAGTTGGCGCTGCTAGCACAACTTTTGCTGCTGCAAATCCTTTCAGCGATGTTCCTGCTGATAGCTGGGCTTATGATGCTGTTACTACTCTTGCTGCTGATGGTGTTATCGATGGTTACCCAGATGGCACTTACAAAGGCCAAAACACTATGACTCGTTATGAAATGGCTCAGATCGTAGCTCGCGCTATGGCTAAAACTGACCTCGAAAAAGCTGATAAAGCTCTCGTTGACAAATTAGCTGCTGAATTCGCTGAAGAACTTGATAACCTTGGCGTTCGCGTTGCTGACCTTGAAAAGAAATCCGACAACGTTAAATGGGGCGGAGAACTCCGTTATCGTTATTATGACATTGATCGTGATTCTAAAGCTGGTGACGAAACTCATAACAAAGTTTTATTCCGTCTTGAACCAAAAGCTTATATCGGTAACTCCGGTTGGACAGCTAATGCTCGTTTAGACTATGAAATGAATCTTTCTACAGATGAAAATAATGATGGTGTTGTTGTTGACCGTGCATATGTTGAAGGTCCTCTCTTCGGTGCTACAGTAACAGCTGGTCGTACTCCACTTTTCACAGCTCAAGGTTTAGTATTTGATGATAGAATCTCTGGTGCTACAGTTGCATTCGGTAGCGATGAATTCACAACTAGCTTAGCTGCTGGTCGTTATAGCGAAGATTCTCATAATGCATATGACAAAGATGCTAGAGATATCACTGGCGAATACTATGGTGTACAATTTGACTATGTTCCATCTGAACAATTAGCTCTTAATGCTGGTTATATTGCATTAACAGGTCTTGATGTTAATGTTAAAGAAGCTAAAGAATTTGCTACTAGAATTGCTGGCGATGACAATAATGCTGCTTTCTGGTATGCTGGTGGTAGCTATGCATTTGACAAAAATGTTAAATTCGTAGGTGAATATGCTCAGAATACTGAAGCTGATACTGAAGATCAAGCATGGACTGCTGAATTACAGTACAAAGGTGCAAACCCTGCTGACGCTGGTTCTTGGGGTATGTATGCTGGTTACCGTCAGATTGAAGACGCTGCTGCAATCGCTCCAACTTATGATGATATCATCGGTACTGGTTACAAAGGTGCAGTAGTAGGTGCTTCTTATGTTCCTGCTGAAAACATCCTTGCAACTATTCAGTACTTCGATGGTGAAGAAACTGTATCTGGTCAAGATGCAAGCAAATTCTTCGCTAATGTTGACTTCTTCTTCTGATAAACACTCAGTAAGACTAAAATTTAATAGTAATATACAAAGAGCAGACTTAATGTCTGCTCTTTTTTATATTTACTTTTGATTTTAATTTTACTTATAAGTTTTTATTTATTTATAAAAAATTTTTTATATTATTTTTTCTATAAAATGAAATATTTCATTATTAAAATGAAATATTATTGATTAATTTAATAAATAATGTCATTTTTACGAAATAAATTAAATAATATTTCTTTATATTTAATTTTATAAAAATTTTTATTTATATAAAATATTGAAATTTATTTCATATTGTGATAAAATTCAAACAGATAAAGAAATTGACTTTCATATTTATAGCATTGAACCTTAGAGGAAACTTGGACACTCTATATTTTCTTTAATTTATATTATGAAAGTTAATTATTTATAATATAATTTATCGCGTTTGGAGGAAATATTAATGTCTAAAAAAACTCTTGTCTCTGCAATTACTGCTGCTTTAGTTGTTGGTGCAGCTAGTACTACTTTTGCTGCTAATAATCCATTTAGTGATGTTCCTGCTGATAGCTGGGCTTATGATGCTGTTTCTACGCTTGCTGCTGATGGTGTTATTGATGGTTATCCAGATGGTACATATCAAGGTCAAAATACTATGACTCGCTATGAAATGGCTCAAATTGTAGCTCGTGCTATGGCAAAAACAGATCTTGAAAAAGCTGATAAAGCTCTCGTTGATAAATTAGCTGCTGAATTTGCAGATGAACTTGATAACCTTGGCGTTCGTGTTGCTGATCTTGAAAAGAAATCCGATAATGTTGTTTGGAAAGGTGAATTGCGCTACCGTTATGTTGATGCTTCAAGTGATGCTGTTAGTAAAATCACTGGTAAAAAATACAATGATAATGACACTAGCCAAGTAATGTTCCGTCTTGAACCAAAAGCTTATATTGGCGATACAGGATGGACTGCTAACGTTCGTGTTGATTATGAAATGAAAGCTGATGAAGATGCTAATGGTAAAACAGTAGTAGCTCGTGCTTATGCTAAAGGACCTATCGGACATAATACTACCGTTACTGCTGGTAGAATTCCTCTTCTTGATACTTATGGTATGCTTCTTGATGAACATATGTCTGGTGCTCAAATTGATATTGCAAGTGGTAGCGATAAAAACTTCACTACTTCTCTTTTAGCAGGTCGTTACAATCCTGGTCATGATAATCCAGATATTTTACCTGGTCAAACATTAAAAGATTTCACTGCTGATTTCTATGCAACTCAATTTAATTATAAAAGCGAAAAATTCGATGCTAATGCTATGTATGCTGTAATGACTAATATTGAAAATACTCAATCATCTGATACAAAAAATCCAAATGATAGTTTCGGTTTATGGGGCAATGCTTATACCTATGATAAAGATAAAATGAATATTTGGTCTGTAGGTGGTTTATATCGCTTCGATAATAATTGGGGCTTACTCGGTCAATATGCTGTAAATACTGAATCTGATAATTCCGATGACAAACAAGCTTATATGGCAGAACTTCAATACAAAAATGCTAATATTGCTGATCCTGGTTCTTGGGGAGCTTATGTTGCTTATCGTCATTTCGGTAAAGATGTTACTATTGCTACAACATATAAAGATGTATTTAACAATCAAAAAGGTTTTGCTATAGGTGCTAGCTATGTTCCTGTAGAAAATCTCTTAGCAAGTGTTAAATATTTCGATGGTAAAGATATCGATTCCGACACAGATGCAGATAGATTCTACCTCAACCTTGATTTCTTCTATTAATAAATTATAAATTAAATGATAAATATTTCTCTCTTAATAAAAATTAACCCCTAAAAGACAGGTTTTTTACCTGTCTTTTTTTTATAAATTAATAAAATATCCCTTAATTACTATCCATAAAATTTTTATATATTATATATGTAAAACTTTTATATCAATGGAAAAATATTATTTATTTGTATAAAAATTCATAGGTAATTAAATATAGTACATTTTTTATTTAGTCAATACAAACTCAAACTACTGTCAATACCTATTTTAAAATTGTATATAAATTTATTTTATTGCACATACTATATATTGTGGTTAGTTTGACACTCATACGTGTATATAGTATAATCGTTGTCAGCGATAAAAAGAAAATGAATTAAAACCATGGCATAGTATATTTTGCTCATGGTCAAATATACTAGGAGTGTCAGCTTACAATGATAAAAACAATCAAGAAACGCACTGGAGATATTGTGAAATTTAATGCACAAAAAATCACAGATGCTATAAAAAAAGCTAATATGGAATCTATAGATGAGACATTTTCCAAAGAGCAATTATCTACTATTACTAATAATGTTATTAAAGCATTAAAAAATTTAAAAACACCTGGTGTTGAACAAATACAAGATGCTGTAGAAAAAGTTCTCATCGCTGGTAATTTTGCTAGCACAGCTAAAGCTTATATTTTATATCGTGCAGAACATACAAAACTTCGTCAAGCTAAAGCTGATTTAATGGATATCTATGATGAACTTACTTTTACCAAAGCAAAAGATGCTGATATCAAACGTGAGAATGCTAATATTGATGCTGATACTGCTATGGGTACTATGTTAAAATATGGCTCTGAAGGTTCTAAATACTTTATTACTAGTCATATTTTGCCAAAAGATATTGCAGTAGCGCATATGGACGGCGATATTCATATTCATGATATGGATTTTTATATGCTCACTGAAACTTGTTGCCAAATAGATTTATTAAAATTATTTAAAAATGGTTTTTCAACAGGTCATGGTTATTTACGTGAACCAAATGATATTCGTTCCTATGCTGCATTAGCTTGTATTGCTATTCAGGCTAACCAAAATGAAATGCATGGTGGTCAAGCTGTACCAATGTTTGATTATTGTATGGCTCCAGGCGTTGCTAAGACTTATCGTAAACAATACTACAAAGCTCTCGGCTATTATTTCAATGCTATGCTTGATATGAAACTTGAAGATGCTAGCCTACTTTGTAAAAAAATCGAACAAAGTCTTCCTATAAAAATCAGTATGAGCACTGCTGATAAATTTGGTAAACTTCTTGTAGATTTCTTACCAAAACATCAACGTGAACATAACTATCAAGAAATAAATGAACAAACAACTCAAATGGCTCATAAATTTGCTATAAATACTGCATGGAATGAAACTAATGCAGCTACTTATCAGGCAATGGAAGCATTTATCCATAACTTGAACACTATGAATTCTCGTGCTGGTGCTCAGGTGCCATTTAGTTCTATCAACTATGGTACAGATACATCTCCTGAAGGTCGCATGGCTATGAGAAACCTCTTATTAGCTACAGATGCTGGTCTTGGCGATGGAGAAACTCCTATTTTCCCTGTACAAATTTTCAAAGTAAAAGAAGGGGTTAACTATGAAAAAGATGACCCTAACTACGATTTATTCCGTTTAGCAATGAAAACATCTGCGAAACGCTTATTCCCTAACTTTAGTTTCTTAGATGCTCCATTCAATAAAAAATACTATAAACCTAACGATTACAACAGTGAAGTAGCTTATATGGGTTGTCGTACTCGTGTAATGGGTAATGTTTATGATCCTACTCGTGAAGTTACATGTGGTCGTGGAAATTTAAGTTTCACAAGTATTAACTTACCTCGTTTAGCAATTGAAGCTAAAGGTGATATAAATAAATTCTATAAATCCTTAGATGATATGATTGATTTAGTCATTCGTCAATTATTGCATCGTTTCAAAATTCAATGTGCTAAAATCGGTAAAAACTACCCATTCTTAATGGGACAAAATATCTGGCTTGACTCTGATAATATTGGTGAATATGACACTGTAAGTGAAGTACTTCGTCATGGTACTTTAACTGTTGGTTTTATCGGTCTTGCTGAAACATTAAAAGCTTTAATTGATAAGCATCATGGTGAATCTGCTGAAGCTCAAAAATTAGGGCTTGCTATCATTGGTCATATGCGTAAACGCATGGACGATGAAGCTCAAAAAACAAAATTAAACTTCTCTTTGATTGCTACACCAGCAGAAGGTTTAAGTGGTCGTTTTGTAAAAATTGACCGCAAAATCTATGGTTCAATTCCTGGTGTTACTGATAGAGAATACTATACAAATTCCTTCCATATTCCAGTATATTATCCAATTAGTGCTTACAAAAAAATACAACTTGAAGCACCTTACCATAATTTAACAAATGGTGGTCATATAAGTTATATTGAAATGGATGGAGACCCTACAAAGAATTTAACAGCTTTTGAAGCTATTATCCGTTGCATGCATGATAACGGTATTGGTTACGGTTCTGTAAATCACCCTGTAGATCGTGATCCAGTTTGCGGATATACAGGTATTATCAATGGAGTATGTCCAAAATGTGGTAGAAGTGAAGCTGCCCATAAACGCCATGTTATTTTAAAACGTATGCGTGATAATTGTTGCAGTGCAACTTCCATTTAATTTAAATTTATAAATCAACAAAAATATTCGATAGAAAGAGTGATACAAATGTTAGTTAATGGTGTAGAAGTAAAAGTTAATGGTTTAACAGATATTACAGAAAAAGAAATCGTAAATTATATCAATTATATTAAAGAAAATTCTAGTGAAACTCTCGCTAGCCTCACTATTTCCGATGCTGGTGATGGAGAAGTCGCTCTTGACTATCGCACTCAACCTGCTCAATTTGAACGTATTCGCCGTATTACAGGTTATTTAGTAGGTACTGTAGACCGCTTCAACAATGCAAAACGTGCTGAAGAACATGACCGCGTAAAACATGGCCTTAATTAAGATTGCAGGCGTTGTCAATGATTCTATTGTAGATGGTGAGGGTTTTCGCTTCACCATCTTCACTCAAGGTTGCTATCACAATTGTCCTCAGTGTCATAATCCTCAAACTCATGATGTAAATGGCGGTCATGAAGTCGATACTGATGATTTACTTTCACAAATCTGTGAAAATCCATTATTAAATGGTGTTACCTTTAGTGGAGGAGAACCTTTTCTCCAAGCAAAACCATTGGCACAATTAGCCAAAGAAGTTCATAAACGTGGTCTTAATATCACCACATTTACAGGTTATACATTAGAACAATTACAAAATATGCACAATCCTGATATCGATGAGTTACTCAATCAAACAGATGTACTCATTGATGGACCTTTCCTCATAGAAAAAAAAGACCTAACTTTACAATTTCGTGGCAGTAGCAATCAACGTATTATTGATATGCAAAAAACACGCGAAAGTGGTCAAATTGTTTTAATTGAATATTAATTTTTCAGCAATAATCTAGATATATACTTAGATTATTGCTTTTTTATATCATAATAATCTCTTAAATAAAATAAATATTTTTATCGAGAAAACTTGTATGACATATTGTTATTTTAAAGCAAAATATGTATAATAAATATTAAAGATGCTGAACGGCATTAAATCAAAAAGAGGTGTATATAAATGTTAGAAGATTTGAAAAAAATTGTTTTTGAAGCTAACTTAATGTTGCCAAAATATCATATGGTAACTTTTACTTGGGGCAATGTATCTGGTATTGACCGTGAAAAAGGATTAATGGTTATCAAACCATCTGGTGTAGAATACGATACTATGAAAGCTGAAGATATGGTAGTTGTTGATATCAATACTGGAAAAGTAGTTGAAGGTAATTATAATCCATCTTCCGATACAGATACTCATATCAAAATTTATCAGGCTTGCCCTGAAATTGGTGGCGTTGTACATACACATTCCCGTTATGCTACATCTTGGGCACAAGCTCGCCGTGATATCCCTGCACTCGGTACAACTCATGCTGATGATTTCTATGGACCTATCCCTTGCACACGTCCTATGACTGCTGAAGAAATCGCAGGCTCCTATGAAGCTGAAACTGGTAATGTTATCGTTGAAACATTCAAAGAACGCGGCATCAAAATGATGGACGTTCCTGGCGTTATCGTATATTCTCATGGTCCTTTCACTTGGGAAAAAGACCCTATCAAAGCTGTAAAAAAAGCTGTTGTTCTTGAAGAAGTAGCTATGATGGCTTATCATGCTGTAACTATTGGCAATAATTTTGAACCAATGCAACAAGAATTATTAGATAAACATTATCTCCGCAAACATGGTGCTAATGCTTATTATGGTCAAAAAAAGAAATAGTATATAATAAATAATAATATATAAAGTAAAAACCACTTGTTAAATAATACGATTTATCAAGTGGTTTTTATTTTGTTATTTTTTCTAAAACTATACTTAAATTAAATGTTATAATATATTTATTTCTAAAAAAATTATTTTTTAAGGAAGTGTTTTTGTGATTGGTCTTGGAACAATTGCCAATACTATCGCTGTTATTATTGGTGGTGGTATTGGTTTATTTTTGAAAAAAGGCATAAAAAAATCTCTACAAGATTCACTATTACAGGCTATGGGAATAGCTGTTTTATTCATCGGCATAAGTGGTACACTTTCTCAGATGCTTGTATTTAAAGATGGTCATTTAGAAACTACAGGTACTATGCTGATGATATTTTCTTTATTAGTCGGTACTTTAATTGGAGAAATCATTAATATTGAAGCCAAACTAGAAAAACTCGGCGAATTTGCTCGAAAAATCTTACATGCTGATGAACAATCAAAATTCGTTGATGCTTTTGTAACAGTTACGCTTGTAATTTGTATTGGTGCTATGGCTATTATTGGCGCACTCCAAGATGGTCTATCTGGTGATTATAGTTTACTTTTGACTAAAGCCATTTTAGATGGTGTCATTTGTATGGTTTTTGCTTCAACTATGGGAGCTGGCGTTTTACTTGCGGTTTTACCTTTATTTATCTATCAAGGGTTGATTACTTTATGTGCTAGTTTTATATCACCTTATCTTGCGACTGCTATAATTAATGATATCTGCTATATTGGCAATATTTTAATCACTATTATTGGTATAAATTTAACATTTAATAATATAATTCATATTCGTGTTGTTGACATACTCCCCATGCCTAAAGGCAGGGGATTCTTGGATACAAACGATACTTGCCTACTAAAATAGCAGGTCTTACTATATCTCTCCAAAGAAGGTTGATG
>NZ_FOCY01000014.1:0-27245 GCF_900110235.1 Megamonas sp. Calf98-2
CAAATGAACATGGTCTGGCATTACTTTCATCTCGATTAAATCGACGTGAAGCTTCTGACAAATATTATTAATCAACTCCTTTAATCGTTCATCAACACCATTGTTCAACACTTTTCTACGATATTTAGGACAAAATACTACATGATATTTACAAGAATATACTATATTATTATTTGATTTATATTTCATAAAAATATTATATAACTATTAAAAATATAATACAATAAAAAACAATGATATCGAATCATTGTTTTTTAGCGAGCTTATATCCCCATAAATAAATTTAGGGGCTTTACGCTCGCATTTGGTAAAAAATTAATCCTAAGATATAAGATGTAAATACTTCTGTTTTATCATTGCTACTAATTTTTATTTCTACTAGTATACCAGCAATCATAGCATATGAATGACGATAATCTCCATTATAAACTTCTTCAAGCAATAAATTAATTCTTTGTTTTATGTCATTCTTAGATAATATATCTTGATTTAAATCTCTTATAAATTTAGATATTTTAAAATCATTACTACTATCACTGAAATTTCTTTGTTCCATTATTTGACATCACCTAGTATCAAATCAATTGGAATACATCTTCTATCCCCTTCACCATTTTTATATATTTTATCCCATGCACCATTTACTTTATGCGTATCATTCACTAAATCCCAAGAATCTTTACTCTTTAACTTATCTACTATTTTTTCAATATATTTTTTTATTTCATTAGGTAGATTAGATTCATATTTATTTAATATAGGTAATCCACCATATCCAGAATAAATATAATATACATTCGGTACAACTGGACCATATTTCCATGCACAAATATCATCAAAAAATAATGGTTTTCCATAATCTTTTAAATACTCTTGTTGAATAAAATATAATAATTTTTGTAATCTTAAATTTGTTATACGCATATTCATTTCACAAGAATAAGTTATTATATAATGTACAATATCTAAAGCACTATATTTCATAAAAATCCTCCTCTCTATGCAAAAATCATATTTATTGTATTGATATTATAACATTTTTTTCTATTATCTTAAAAGAATGCTACATTATAGTATAATTTTATTAATATATTTATTACTTAACAAAATTTTTCTCTATTGCAATTATAATTATTCACTATCATAATTATAATTAATAAGACTTCTACGAGGTAATAATTATGGACGGACAAAATATTTTTTATCATTATACATCAATCAATTCACTTTATAATATCATCATGAGTCGTGAGCTTTGGCTGACCAATCTAAAATCTTCTAACGATAAATCAGAGAGATATTATACTGTAAATCATATGCTCAAAGATATGGACGAAATTATAAATAATTCCACTGATGATAATTTCAAGCAATATCTATTATTATTGAAAAAAAGTTTTGAAACCCATATGCCTGACTTAAAAAATTATCTCAAAAAAAGTGATGGTTATTCGCTAAGTTTAACCGATAAAAAAGATAATCTCTCACATTGGGAAAGATATGCTTCTAGTTATAGTGGTGTTTGTATCGGTATCAACATGGATAAACTCAATGTAAACTTCAAAGATTATTCCCATTTTTCCATAACAGAACTAGAAAAAATTCTCTATAGTGATGCTGAAATCTTAGATAAATTATCCCATATCTGTGCTTGTTTTTACGATTTATTTGAAGAACAAATCCGCAATTATAATGACCCTTTTCAAAAATATATCGAACAATATGGCTTTATCGTTTTAGTCATTGCCTATAATAAAGTTATGAAAAAGTTATGAACTTTGCTAAAAATAATTATTTTGCTGATGAACATGAGTTTCGTCTGCTCTTTTATCCCAAAACTCTATCCATGAAAAAAGATTTTTTGAGCATGAGCCGTAATATTATCTTACCTGCCACGCTCAAGCCTTTGCATGATAAATTCCATTCATTATTGCGAATGTCTTCCATTGAACAAACTCATTTTTCTTTATTTAAAAATGAAATCCGCAGTTATCATAAATTATGTTTAGCCGATATTTGGGATAGTGAACTAATTCCTGAAATCACTCTCGGTGCTATGTGTAGACAAAATAAACAGGAATTAAGCCATTTTCTCAAAGCTAATGGCTTGAAAAAGACAAAGATAACTATTTCTAAAATTCCTATTAGATGATTTATAATTAAATTTTATAGAAGGTGTTAATATGATTTCTATTGATTTAGGTGATATTACTATTCTTGATTGTGATGCAATCGTCAACGCTGCGAATAAAACGCTTCTCGGCGGTGGTGGAGTCGACGGTGCTATTCATCGCCGTGCAGGTCGTGAGCTACTAGCAGAATGTCGCACTCTCGGTGGCTGTGAAACTGGCGAAGCTAAAATCACTAAGGGCTATAATTTAAAAGCAAAATATGTAATTCATACAGTAGGGCCAATTTGTTCTACTCAAAAAAATCAAGCTTCGCTACTTGCCAATTGCTATAAAAATTCTTTAGATTTAGCTTTAAAACACGATATTCACAGTATCGCTTTTCCTGCTATCTCCACTGGTGTATATCATTATCCACTAGAAGAAGCGACAAAAATTTCTATCTCTACAGTCAAAACATGGCTAGATATGCATAAAGATTATAAACTTGATATTATTTTCTCTTGTTTTGATGAAAAAACTTATAATATGTATCAACGATATCTTGAAGCTTAAAACTACATTTTCATATCATATTTTATTAAAATTTTGCTAGGAATTAGTATTTTGCTAATTTCTTTTTTATTTTTCACCTAAATTTTATTGCTAGTCTTAAAATCTAGTGATAAACTATTCTTTGTATTTTTTATTAGCTTTATCATATTTATGAAGTTTATGAAAAATTTATCACTTATATTTTATTTATAAAGGAGGTATTTTATCATCTAAGAAAAATTATAGCTATTACATATTTTTTAATCGTTTTTCACTTAACAATTTAATATTTAACTAAAGGAGAATTACTGTTGATTGCATTAAAAGAAGCTTATAACGCTGGTTTATTCAAATCTGAACATTTAGGAAAAAATATCTCCGCAGGTATCGTAGTCGGTATCGTGGCTATGCCTCTTGCTATGGCATTTGCTATCGCTAGTGGCGTATCTCCTGCACAAGGTATTTATACTGCTATTATTTCCGCATTTTTCGTTTCTATCTTTGGTGGCTCTCGTGTGCAAATTGCAGGCCCTACAGGTGCATTTATCGTTTTACTCAGTGGCATTTTGATGCAATATGGTCTAGCAGGTCTACAAATCGCCACTATCATGGCTGGTATTATTTTAGTTTTGATGTCTATCGCCAAACTCGGTGATGTCATTCGCTTTATTCCTGCTCCTGTTATCGTTGGCTTTACTGCTGGTATCGGTGTTACTATTTGGGTTGGTCAATGGCAATCCTTCTTTGGTTTCCCGCCAATCGCTCACGCTGAGATGTTCCATGAAAAGCTTTATTTGATGATTTTATCTTTACCACAAAGTCATATGCCTACACTTATGATTAGTTTAATCAGCCTTGCTATTATCCTAATCATGCCCAAAATTCCTATTGCTAAAAAACTTCCAGCACCACTTTGGGCAATGATTGTCGCTACTTGTATCCAATCTTATTACCAATTCCCTGGAGTTGCTACTATCGGCACTGCTTTTGGTGGTATTCCTCAAGGCTTACCAAGTCTTACACTTCCTGAAATATCTATCTCTGATGTATTTGCTTTGATTGGCCCAGCTTTTACTATTGCCATGCTCGGTGCTATTGAATCATTATTATCTGCCGTTGTTGCTGATGGTATGACAGGTCATCAACACAATTCTAACCAAGAATTATTCGGTCAAGGTCTTGCTAATATCGTTTGTCCTCTCTTTGGTGGTATCGCTGCTACTGGTGCTATCGCTCGTACTGCTACAAATATTCGTCAAGGTGGTACAAGTCCACTTGCAGGCTTAGTTCACTGCGTATTTTTAGTATTAGTATTATTCTTCTTAGCTCCACTTGCTGCTAATATTCCACTTGCTTCTATGGCTGCGATTTTATTTGTTGTATCCTACAATATGAGTGATGTACCGAATTTTATTCGCCTTATCCGTGTTGCACCTCGTGCAGACTCCCTTATTTTGCTCATCACATTCTTTTTGACTATCTTCACTGATTTAGTGGTTGCTGTAAACGTTGGTGTTGTACTTGCCATTTTACAATTCATGCGTAAAATGGTATTCTCTGTTGATGTCCATGCTATTCATCATACAGAAATTGAACCACAGTTCCAAAAAGAATTAGAACATCACCCTGAAATGCTCGTTTATACTATCGAAGGACCACTCTTTTTCGGTGCTGTAAGTGCCTTTGAACGTTCCCTTGCTCATATCGATAAAGATCCAAAATCTTTGATTTTACGCTTTGAAAGCGTGCCATTCGTAGATTTAAGTGGTCTTAAAATGCTCAATGAAATCGTTAAACATCTTCAAAAACGTGGCATTGAAGTATATCTTTGTGAAGCTAATCCACAAGTTCGCCGTCATATGTATCGTGCTGGATTATTCCGCACATTAGGCAGAAAACACCTCTGGCGTAAATTCTCTACAGCTCTTGAAAAATGTGAAGCTGATTTAGCTGAAAAAAATAAACACAAAGAAAAATAATATAAAAAAGCAGATTTTAACCCATTATTTTAATAATAAAGTTAAAATCTGCTTTTTTAATGTAAATCTACACCGCCCTTTACATTAGATAATGCTTCTTCTTTTATTTACGTTACCATTTTATCTGGAATAGTTGTCATGTTTTTCAAATTATAATTAGTAACACATAAAAATCCGAATTTTTGATAATACTCTGGATTACCTACTAAAAAAGCTGTATCATATCCTAACTCTTTTGCTTTCATTAAACCATAATTCATTAATTTACTGCCAATTCCCTGATTTCTATAAGCTAAATCTACACATAAAGGAGCTATTAATAAAGCTTTTAATTTTCCTTTTTCTAAATCTACAGCTTGCTTCGTAAACATAATATGCCCAATTAATTTTCCCTGCTCTTCTGCTACAAATTCTAAACTTGGTATATAAGATACTCTTTTTCTCAACTCTAATACAAAATCTTGCTCATTACCATCACTTACCTGAGCTGTTTTAAAAGATTCTTTTACTAAATTATAAATATCTTTAAAATCACTTTTATTTACTACTCTAATTTTCATAAATTACCTCTATACACAATTATTTATTAATTTTTTTACAAATTCTATAACACTTTTAAAATACATAAAATAAAAAAGGATATTGTTGATAATTCCATATCTTATCAACAATATCCTTTTATCTACTTTTATTTTTTATATTCTTCGGCTAACTTTTTAAATAAAGGCAAAGATTTTTCAATTGTTTCTGTCTTTATGCAATAAGAAGCTCTGAAATGTCCTGGACAACCAAAGTCGCTACCTGGAACTAATAATAAATCATATTTTTGAGCGCGTTTACAGAAAGCATAATCATCTGGTTCTAAAGATTGAGGGAAAAGATAAAATGCTCCCTGTGGTTTTACGCATTTAAAACCAGCTTCGATAAGTCCATTGTAGAGTAATTTACCATTTTTTTCATAAGTGGACATATCGGACTCTTTACCTGCACAACGAGCAATTACTAATTGGAATAAAGATGGAGCATTTACGTGAGTCAATACTCTAGCAGCTCCAGCAATAGCGCCATAAACTTTGCCAAAGTCAGCTACTTCATCTGGTACTACGATATAACCGATACGTTCACCAGGAAGTGAGAAAGATTTACTATAAGAATAGCAAACAATAGTATTATCATAGTATTTTGGCAAATATGGTACATCTACACCATAAGCAATTTCACGATAAGGTTCATCAGAAATCAAGAAAATTGGGTGATTATATTCTTTTGATTTTGCAGTCAAAACTTCTGCTAATTTTTTAATAGTTTCTTCACTATATACAACACCGCTAGGATTATTAGGTGAATTTACAATAATTGCTTTTGTTTTTGCAGTTATCATTTCTTCAAACTTATCAAATTGAATTTGAAAATCATCTATTTTGGCAGGAACTACTTTTAAACTAGCTCCTGTGGATTCTACAAAGCATTTATATTCAGGAAAATATGGAGCAAATGTGATGAATTCATCGCCTGCTTCACTTAACGCTTTAAAAGTAATTGTAATCGCACCAGCAGCACCGCCAGTAATAAATAAATTTTTACCAGCGAAATTAGTACCAAAACGGCGATTAATATCTTTAGCTAAAACTTCTCTAACTTCTGGATTACCCGGAGCTACAGTATAACCATGTACAGCACATGGATCCATTTCATTTAAAATATCGATAATAGCCTGTTTTACAAAATCAGGAGCAGGAACATTTGGATTACCTATACTAAAATCATAGATATTTTCTTCTCCTACTTCTAACGCACGTTTGCGACCATATTCAAAAATAGTACGAATAGTAGATTTCTTTGTACCTAATTCATACATTTTTTCTGAAACCATTAAATCACCTTCCAAAAATTATTCATCTTCAGCTTCATCAAAATATCGCATACTTGTTTTTTTCCATTCCTTCACAGAATAAAGCATAGTATATTGCTGAAGATTATTTTCTTTGGCCAATTTTTCTGCAATGACTTCACATTCTTGACGTGTATGAGCATGTATCATTGTATAAATATTATATGACCAATCTGGGGTAGTATTTCTATCATAACAATGAGAAATAGATGGACATTGAGCTAATTTTTGTGCTATCTCATCTAATTTATCCACTGGCACTACCCATGCACAAAGAGCATTTGCACGAAATCCTGCTTCTACATGACGAAGTACAGCACCCATTTTACGAATTTTACCCTCTTCTTTATAAATTCGCAAACGATTTAATAATTCCTGCTCAGATATATTAAGTTTTTTTGCAAATTCTTTATAAGGTTCTTTTACAAGTGGAAATTCATCTTGCATAATTCTAATAATTTGTTTATCTAATAAATCCATTATTCTGCCTTTCTTCAACAAAATCAAGTATTACAGCGTTTTTTCTATATATTTTTACTTTATACAAAAAAATTTATATGAGTTCAAATACAGTAAAAAATTTTTCTAAGTCATTAAATATATTTGTAACTTTGTTATTCTATCTATAAGCATAAATATACTAAAAATAAATCATTTTAATTTAAATTGTACATTTATCTTATATTTTTTATTAGATACTAAATTCATCAATTTTTCTACACCTTCTTGAGCTTTGATTTCATCTAATATCTGTTTTCTCTTTTCCTCGCTATGTGTAAGCAATGTAAACCATAAATTATACTCGCCTTCACGTTCGTAATTATGTGTAGCCCCTGGATAGCGATTTATAAATTCAGCCACTTGTTGCATATAGCCTTCTTTTACTTTTAAAGCCACAAGAGTTCCTTTATACTCTAATTTTCCCGAATCAAAAAATGGACCTATACGGCGAATATAACCATGTTCTTTTAAATAACGCAAACGCTCTATTACATGGTCTTCAGTTGTCTCTAAAATCTTAGCCAATTCCAAAAATGGACGTTCACTGATTGGCAAGTTTCTTTGAATAATATTTAATAATGATTTATCAAAATTTGTAAGCATAATAATAATCCTCGTTTATCAAAATATCTGGTTTTTATTGTAACAAACTATAGATTATACAGTCAAGTAAATATGAATATCATTCATTTTTAAAATCTAAATTAAACAAAAAGTGCCTCTAACATATGTTAAAGGCACTTAATTATTAATCAACTAACATTTCATAAATTACATTTAAAAGCTCTGCTCTTCCCTGTTTTTTCGGTGAAGAATAAGGTAAAATATCTATTTCTTTCACACCTAAGGATTTGCGAATTTGAGCTATTTGTTTATGCACTGCTCCACGGCTTATTTTATCAGCTTTAGTTGCGATAATAAGCACAGGAATATTATTTTTTATGAGCCAATCAAACATTTCTTTATCTGATTTCATAGGCTCATGACGAATATCTATAAGCTGGCAAACGAATTGAAGATGCTCTGAATGTAAAAAGTATTCTTCGATAAATTTTGCCCATTGCTTACGATTAGTTTGAGCTGTTTTTGCATAGCCATATCCTGGTAAATCGACTAAATGAAATAATTTATCCTCACCAGTTTCATTAAATCTAGCAGTTAATTCATAAAAATTAATTGTCTGCGTTTTGCCTGGCTGACCGCTGACACGTGCTAAATTATGCACACGTGTCAAAGAATTAATCAAAGAAGATTTACCCACATTAGAACGACCGATAAAAGCTATTTCTTTTAAGCGTTCTTCTGGATATTGCGCTTTTTTTACAGCTGACGCAATATATTTAGCTCGGATAATATTTATTTTATCTTGAACTTTTATTTTATTTGCATTATTGTCTTGTATATCTGTCTGTGTCATTTAATCCACCAACGCTACTTTTAAAACTTCATCTATAGTCTCTACAGGAATAAATTTCATCTTAGCTTTTACTTCTGGTGCAATTTCGTCTAAATCTCTTTCATTAGCTTTTGGCATGATTACAGTATAGATACCTTCACGATAAGCCGCCAAAGATTTTTCTTTCAATCCACCAATAGGTAATACTTTGCCACGAAGAGTGATTTCTCCTGTCATAGCCACATCAGCTCTTACTTTCTTACCTGTAAGTGCTGATACTATAGCTGTAGTCATAGTGATACCAGCAGATGGACCATCTTTTGGTACTGCACCCTCTGGAAAATGTACATGAATGTCATTTTCTTCATAGAATTTTTCATCTATTTTTAATTTCTCAGAACGAGCGCGAATACATGTAAGTGCTGCTCTACCAGACTCTTTCATTACATCACCGAGTTGACCTGTGAGTAATAAATTTCCTTTTCCTTTTAAAACAGCTACTTCAACTGGCAAGATAACGCCACCAACTTCAGTCCATGCAAGACCAGTGCAAAGACCTACTTGGTTTTCTTTTTCAGCTTTAGTTTCTGTGTATTTTGCTTTACCTAAGAAATCAGTTATATTCTTCTTAGTGATGCGTACAGATTTTTTCTTTTCTGTAACTATTTTATAAGCAGCTTTGCGACAAGCTTTAGATAATTGACGTTCTAATTCACGTACACCAGCTTCACGAGTATAATCTTCGATGATTTTGCTGATTACTTCATCAGACATATTCACTTGAGATTTCTTAAGACCATTTGCTTTTTTTACTTTATCAAGTAAATGTTCTTTTGCTATATGCATTTTTTCTACTTCAGTATAGCTTGGAAGCATGATGATTTCCATACGGTCGCGAAGAGGACGAGGAATATTACCTAAATCATTTGCTGTAATTATCCACATTACTTTAGATAAATCAAATGCAAGCCCAATATAGTGGTCAGAGAATGTGCTATTTTGTTCTGGGTCTAATACTTCTAAAAGAGCAGACACAGGGTCGCCACGATAATCTGACGCCATTTTATCCACTTCATCTAATAAGAATAATGGGTCTTTGCTACCTACATTCTTTATACCTTCAATGATACGACCAGGCATAGCACCTACATAAGTACGACGATGACCTCTGATTTCAGCTTCATCACGCACACCACCTAAAGATGCTCTGACAAATTTACGTTTCAAAGCTTGTGCTATAGATGTTGCAATAGAAGTTTTACCAACACCAGGAGGGCCTACTAAACATACGATAGGCGCCTTTATATCTGGTGATAAAGCTTTTATAGATAAATATTCAATAATACGTTCTTTTACTTTTGTAAGTCCATAATGATGTTTATCTAAAGTTTTTTGTGCTTCTTTTACATCTATAGTTTCTTGATTTTCTATATCCCATGGTAAATCAAGTACCCATTCAATATAATTTTGAATTACTCCCATTTCTGGAGAAGCTGGATTTGTACGTTCTAAACGTTTTAATTCTTTTTCCAACGCTTCTGTTACATACTCTGGATAAGTATGTTCTTTCATTTTTTGACGATATTCTTCAATAGCTTCTGCTATTTCATCATCTTCGCCCAATTCTTTATTAATAGCTTTTATCTGTTCACGCAAATAATATTCTTTTTGAATTTTATTCATTTGCTTGTTCACATCAAAAACTATTTTATTTTCAAGCTCTATAATTTCTACTTCTTGTAATAACAATTTATATAGAGCTTCTAATCTGCTTTTTAAATCAACGATACCCAAAATTTCTTGTTTATCTTGATATTTGCAATTTAAATGATTAGTAACTACATTGCATAAAATTCCGCCATCGTCCATAGCTACATTAACTGCAATCATGACTTCAGGTGGTATTTTATGACTGAGTTTTACCCAATCTTCAAATTTAGAAATACATGCTCTTATAAGTGCCTGAATTTCTTTAGTATCTGTTTTATCTTCTTCAATTTCTTCGACATCTACTTCAATGAATAGACCATCATCGCGAAAATCTAAAATACGAGCGCGATACAATCCTTCTATCTGCGCACGCATAATCCCATTATTGAGTTTAGTTACGTGCTGTACTTGACATACTGTACCAATCTCATATACATCTTCACGTTTTGGGTCTTCTACTTCGACATCTTTTTGCGCACTAAGCATAATCTGTCTGCCATGTGCCAAACATTCTTCTAGAGCCGCAACAGATTTATCACGACCTATATCAATATGTGCTCCATTATTTGGAAATAACACCATTCCTCTTAATGGTAAAAAGCTCAATGTACTTTTTTTCCCCACGAAAGAAATCCTCCTATGAGTATAAAATATTTATTATAAAAAAGAGTTGCTGCGGTTTTATTTAGCCTGGCAACAACTCTTTATTAATGGCATATTAATATCCTGTTACTTTGCTAAAAATAAGTTATTTTTTTACAGCTTTTTTATCAGCATAAGTGATTACAGGAGTTTTTTTCTTTTCAATAATCTCTTTAGTTATTTCACAAGAAACAGCACCCATTTTGGAAGGTATCTCAAACATTGCATCACGCATAATACGTTCAATAATTGAGCGAAGTCCCCTAGCACCTGTCTTACGCTCCAAAGCTTCTTTGGCTATCAAATGTAAAGCTTCTTCATCGAAATGAAGTTTTACACCGTCCATTTCCAAAAGTTTGCCATATTGTTTTACTAAAGCATTCTTTGGTTTTACCAAAATATCCACTAGTGCATCTTCTGTCAAAGACTCTAAAGTAACTACTACAGGAACACGCCCTATAAATTCTGGAATTAAACCACATTTTAATAAATCTTCAGGTAAAACATTTTTCAAAATTTCACCTGTAGTTTGTTTGCGTTTACTTTTTATATCTGCACCAAAACCAAGACTTTTTTTGCCTAAACGTGCATCTATTATTTTTTCAATACCATCAAAAGCACCACCACAAATAAATAATATATTTGTAGTATCGATTTGTAACATACCTTCTTGATGAGGATGCTTTCTTCCACCTTGTGGTGGAACGCTAGCAATTGTACCTTCTAGGATTTTTAAAAGTGCCTGTTGCACTCCCTCACCAGAAACATCTCTTGTTATTGAAGGGTTCTCGGATTTACGAGCAATTTTATCAATTTCATCTATATAGATGATACCTTTTTGAGCTTGTTCAATATCATTATCAGCAGCTTGAATTAGTTTTAGTAGAATATTTTCTACGTCTTCACCAACATAGCCTGCTTCTGTAAGTGATGTTGCATCGGCTATAGCAAAAGGAACATTCAATATTTTAGCCAAGGTCTGTGCAAGTAAAGTCTTTCCACTACCAGTTGGTCCTAACATCAAAATATTAGATTTTTGTAATTCAACATCATCCTGCTTTGTAACTCTGTTTATACGTTTATAATGGTTATATACAGCTACAGAAAGAGATTTTTTTGCCTCATCTTGTCCTATTACATATTGATTTAATACATCATATATTTCTCTAGGTTTTGGCAACTCTCTAAGTTCAACAGGCTCATTATCATTAACTTCTTCTTCTACAATCTCATCGCAAAGCTTAACACATTCATCGCAGATATAGACTCCTGGTCCAGCCACGAGTTTTCGTACTTGTTCCTGAGTTTTTCCACAGAATGAACATTTCATTTTGCCTTTATTACCCTCACCGAAATTCAACAACATTCACCTCTTATCTACAGCTAATCATGATTGACTATTTATCACTTTTTTCTTCTTGTGGACGAATAATAACTTCATCTATTAAACCATATTTCTTAGCTTCTAACGCTGACATAAAATTGTCACGTTCTGTATCTTCTGTAAGTTTTTTTACAGACTGACCAGTATGGCAACTTAAGATTTCATTTAAAGTTTCACGAATACGCAAAATTTCACGAGCCTGAATTTGAATATCTGTTGATTGTCCCTGAGCTCCGCCAAGTGGTTGATGTATCATAATACGAGAATATGGAAGTGCATATCTTTTGCCTTTTGCACCAGCAGCTAAAAGCACAGAGCCCATGCTAGCAGCTTGTCCAATACATATAGTTGATACATCTGGCTTAATATATTGCATAGTATCATAAATAGCTAGCCCGGCAGTAACAACACCGCCGGGACTATTAATATAAAGGTGAATATCTTTATCCGGGTCTTCAGATTCTAAGAATAGAAGTTGGGCTATTACCACGTTAGCTACATTATCATCAATAGGACCACCTAAAAAAATTATACGGTCTTTTAAAAGACGAGAATAAATATCATAGGCACGTTCTCCACGTCCTGACTGTTCAACTACCATAGGTATATAGTTCATATCATTCACCCCGGTCAAAAATATTATATTTAATTTTTTAATTAAGCTTCTACAGCACTGTCAATGATGAAGTTAGCAGCTTTTTTGTGAAGTACAGTAGCTACTAAGTTACCAATGCTGTGGTTCTTTTTAATGATTTTGCTTACTTCTTGTGGAGTTGTACCATAAGTTGCAGCAAGTAAAGCGATTTCAGCGTTGATATCAGCGTTTTCAACTTTGATATCTTCAGCTTTTGCAACAGCATCTAACATGAGGTCAGTTTTTACTGCGATTGCAGCACTTTCTTTGTACTGTTCACGAAGTTTTGCCATATCCATGTTAGCATATTTTAAGTAAGCATCAAGGTTCATACCTTGGTTTTCAAGATTTACGGAAAGTTCCTGAATCATGTTGCTTACACGGTTTTCAACCATAACTTCTGGAATATCTACAGTGATATTGTCAGTAGCCTGTTTTAAGATTTCGTTACGGCGTTTAGTATCTGCTTCACGCTGTGCATTTTTTTCAATGTTTTCACGAAGTTTTGCTTTCATGTCTTCGATGGATTCATAAGAAGTAGATGCTTTTACGAATTCATCAGTGAGTTCAGGCATTTCTTTATGTTTAATGCTGTTAATTTTGCAATGGAATACAGCAGCTTTACCAGCTAAATCTTTAGCATGATATTCTTCTGGGAATGTTACATTAACATCTTTTTCTTCGCCAACTTTAAGACCAACGAGTTGATCTTCAAAAGTATCAATGAAAGAATGAGAACCGATTTGAAGTGGGTAATCTTTACCTTCGCCGCCAGCAAATGCTACACCGTCAACTTCACCTTTGAAATCTAAAGTGATGAAATCATCGTTTGCAACAGTTGCGCCTTCTTCAGCGTCAACCATTTTTGCATGGTGATTTAAGATATTTTTTACTTGTTCTTCAACTTGTTCGTCTTTTACTTCAACAGCGTCTTTAGCAACTTTTAATCCTTTGTATTCGCCAAGAGTAACTTCTGGAACAGGAGTAATAGTAGCTTTGAATACTACGTTTTTACCTTCTTCTAAAGTTACGATGTCAACCTGTGGACGGTCTACTGGATCTAAGTTTTCTTGTTTTAAAGCTTCATCAAAAGCTTTCTGTGCAACACGATCAAAAGCTTCATCTAAGATAGCTTCTTTACCGATGTTCATTTCAAGAATACGGCGAGGAGCTTTACCTTTTCTGAAACCAGGAATGTTTACACGATTTGCAAGGGATTTGCAAGCAGCTTTAATACCTTTATCAAGTTCTTCAGCTGGTACTTCAATTGTAAGTACTACCTTATGATTTTCAATCTTTTCTGTAGTAACGTTCATTGTAAAAAAAAACCTCCTGTTTAACTAGTAAACCAAAATTCTTATTGTATATGTTACTGTCATTCACCTTAATAGTCACAGTACACCTACTATACTAAATGAATGATATCACAATACTTTCATAAAAACAAGTCTAAGTACAAAAATACCCCAGTCTTATTGACTGGGGACCAATTTCTTATGGAGCGGAAAACGAGGCTCGAACTCGCGACCCTCACCTTGGCAAGGTGATGCTCTACCACTGAGCTACTTCCGCACTTGTCTTAACAACATAAACTATTATAAATGATAAAAAACAAAAAGTCAACACTTTTCATACTTTTAATTTATAAATTCAAACCAAATAATGCTTATAATGGATAATAATATCGTTAATGGAAAACCTATCTTTAAATATTGATTAGAAGTTACTTTTATCCCCTGCTTTTTGGCAATTTCAATAACAATCAAATTCGCAATAGAGCCAAAAACTGTCAAATTGCCTGCAATTGTGGATAATAAAGCTAAAGCCTGCCATAAGATTTGTTCATCTACAGGAATGTAATATCTTAAAAGTAATACTGCTGGTACATTACTTACTATATTAGAAAGCACTATTGCCATCACTGAAAACAGCGGTATTTCTTTCATATATTCTGGTGGTAAAAAACTATTTATTAAATCAAGTAAACCACTTTTTTCTACGCCAGCAATGATGATAAATAAGCCAATGAACATAATTAATAAGTTAAAATCTATATCTTCATAAACACGTTCTGGTTTTATACGGGCATTAATCAATAAAAATGCTGCCCCAAAACTTGCTGTCAATGATAAATCAAAACCAACTAAATAAAAAATAATAACAAGTGCTAATACAATTATTGTTTTACTCAATAAATATTTATGAATGATACTATTGTTATCGCTCTTATATTCAAAGCTCACCGACAAATCATTTTTATATTTAAATGATATTGCTAAATAAAGCATGATTAAACCTAAAAAAGATATCGGAGCTGCTGATAAAAAATATTCTCCAGCAGGAACTTGAGATAAACTACCTATTAATACATTTTGGGGATTACCAATAAATGTACAAGCACTACCAATATTTGAAGCCATTGCTACTGCGAGCAAATAAGGAATAGGATTTACCTTTACTTTCAAACATATCATGATAACTACAGGTGTGAATAATAAACAAACTATATCATTAATTACAATAGAAGATAAAATTCCTGACATAAAAATTACTGCTAATAATAAAGTTTTTCCTGTATGAATATGAGTGAATACTACTTTGCCTATATATGTAAAAAATCCTGCTAATTTTAAATTGCTCACAACTACCATCAATGAAAATAATACCACAATAGTTTTAGCATCAATTGCTTGAACGGCTTCTTCAAGGGACAAAATACCAAAAGCTGTCATTAACGACGCACCAATAATGGACATACCTGCTCTATCTACCCTAAATACTGGGCTTTTGCCTAAGGTAAATACAATCAAAGTAGCTAATAATATAAGTCCTGCCACTAATTCTTGAGCATCATGCATATTGCTCAATCCACCTATGGTGAATATTACTAATACCATGACCAAAATAAATCCTACAATAAATTCTTGCATAAATGGTTTCATTTTATCACCTACTTAAATTAATAATTAACAATTTATTTTAACAAAAATAATAAGCTGTATATTATTTATTTATCATTATAACAAAAAAACCCAGTATTGCTACTGGGATATTTATTAAATGGAGCGGAAAACGAGGCTCGAACTCGCGACCCTCACCTTGGCAAGGTGATGCTCTACCACTGAGCTACTTCCGCATGATATGGAGCGGGAAACGAGGCTCGAACTCGCGACCCTCACCTTGGCAAGGTGATGCTCTACCACTGAGCTACTCCCGCATTGTCTTGTTGCTTTAGTAAGTGTATCAGCAACGTTGATTATTATATATTAACTTATATTAGATTGTCAACACTTTTTTTGAAAAATTTTTGTAAGTTTTTTATAATCTTTGTAAAAATTATTGGTAAAATGGCATTTATCAGTTATAAGTGGTATAATATAGTATATTTTTAGATAAGGAAGTGTTGATATTTGGATATTCCCGAGACGGATTTATTTATTGGATTAATTTTTATATTAATTTTAATAAATGCTTTATTTATTCTCACTGAAGTGGCTATTGCTGATTCTCATAAAAATCAATTAGAAAAAATGCTTGATGAAGGTAAAAAGAAAGCTTCTGAAGCCTTAAAAATAATTGATAAACCTACTACTTATTTAATTGCTGTGCAAATAGGTAATGTTTCTTGCAATATTTTAATAGGTTTATTGACTGGCATTTCACTTGCACCATTTTTCATTCATGCTTTACAAGCGATTTTTCCTGATTGCGATAATTATATAGAGCCTATTTCTCTAATCATCAGTACTTTTATCATCATATTATTATGTTCTATTTTAAGTACAACCCTACCTCGCAATATAGCCCTTACAAAACCTGAGTATTATTTACTAACTCTACTTACACCATTAAAAATATGGAAAAAACTTTTGTCTCCATTTATTAGTCTATTTACTTCTATAGCTAATACTTTATTATTGATTTTTGGCATCAATCCTCAAAATAATGATAGTGTTACTGAAGATGAAGTAAAAGACTTAATCGAAAAAGGTACAGAAGATGGTACTTTTGAAAAAGCTGAACAAGATATTGTTGACCGTATTTTCCATATGAGTGACCAAACAGCTTATTCTTTAATGACACCACGTACACAAATGATGTGGATTGACCTTGAAGATAGCTTAGAGGTAAATTTAAAATTTATTCAAGAACATAATCAAAATGTTTTTCTTGTAGGTAAAGATAATCTTGATGAATTTGTAGGGATTGTTTATGCTAAAGATATTTTAAATGAATTATTAGCTAATAAACCGCTTGATTTAGAAAAACTCATGCATAAGCCAATGTTTGTGCCTCGTGCAATGGAAAGCTTTCGTGTTCTTGAGAAATTCCGTGAAAGTGAAATAAATGAAGCTGTAGTACTTGACGAATACGGCGGTGTTGTAGGTTTTATCACTATCTTTGACATCATCAATGAAGTCTTAGGTGATATAACTGGTAAACCCGTTGCTAATTCCCCTCAAATCATTCAACGAGATGAACATTCTTGGTATATTGATGGACTTTTTGATATTGACGATTTCAAAGAAAAATTCGATATCGAAGTATTGCCAAATGAAGACAGTGGACATTTCCAAACTATGGGTGGCTTTATTACTTCCTATTTTGGTTATATTCCTAAAGTCGGTGAAAAAATCATCTGGCATAAATTCCGTTTTGAAATCATCAGTATGGATAAAGCCCGCATTGACCGCATCTTAGTTACACAGATAAATAAAAAATAATAAAAAGGCGTTAACCTAAAATTTAGAGTTAACGCCTTTTTTATTTATGATGGTTTTATATTATGCTTTTTTACTTCTCCAGAGCCATAAAATACCATGTCCTGGTAATTTTAATCCTGATGCTTTGAAGTCTTTCTGTTTTGTCAATAATTCTTTATATAAGCCATCTTGTTCGTCAATCCATGCCATTTCTTCATATTCACTGAAATTATAAATACCAATGAATTTTTCATTTTCTGTTTCACGAACTAAAGCCACTGTGGATTTATTCCATGTATTTAAAGTATAGATATTGGCATCAGTGGAGAATACATCATATTGTAAACGTATTTTTTCCATTTTGCTAATACCTTGATATACTTTCGCCTGAATAGCATTATCTATTTTACGACGACCAGCTTTACGCCAGTTAAATGCTCCACGATGAATATAACGAGAATCAGCTTGTTTATATTTATCGTTTTTATATTCCCAATCATTATATTGAGCTATTTCATCACCGCTATAAATAACAGGTATGCCAGATAAGCTCAATAAGAAGCCATGCAACATTAAGTCTAAATCAATAGCTGACTGAATACCATCTTTATCTTTTTGTTTATCATAATATTCTATACCACATAAAGAAGCTGTAGTACCGCAAAGACGAGCATCACCTAATGATTCATCATCATTATATAATTCACCACAACTGAAAGAATTTGGATATTTTCCAGTGAAGAAGTCATTTAAATATTTTTTATGTGCAACTTCTTCTATTCCCTGATATCTCAAGAAACCATAATCTAAGCCCCAACCGATATCATCATGACAACGTAAATAATTCTGGAAAATATATTGTTTTGGTAAAGAAGCTAAAATATCAAGTTGATGTTTTAATAAGCTTACATCTCTAGTAGCTACTGTATGCCATGTTGTTGCCATAGTAGTTACATTATAGAGCATATGACATTCTGGTTTTTCAATTGTACCAAAGTATGGAACTACCTTTTCAGGTGCCATTACTACTTCACCCAATAATAATACAGATGGGCAAACAATTTCTGTAATCATACGCATCATACGTACTAAAGTATGAACCTGCGGTAAATTACGGCAATTTGTACCTAATTGTTTCCAAATATATGGCACAGCATCTAAACGAATGATATCTACGCCTTGATTTGCTAAATATAACATATTATATACCATTTCATTGAAAACTATAGGATTGCGATAATCTAAATCCCATTGATATGGATAGAAAGTAGTCATTACAAATTTATGAATATCTTCTAAATAAGTGAAATTGCCTGGTGCTGTTGTAGGGAATACCTGTGGGCATTTTTCTTCAAATAATCTTGGCATATCATAATTATCAAAGAAGAAATATCTATCTTGATATTCTTGTTCACCAGCTCTTGCTTTTTTTGCCCATTCATGTTGATTAGAAGTATGGTTCATTACAAAGTCTAAGCAAATACTTATTTTATTGCGATGACATTTTTTAGCTAATTTACGCAAATCTTCCATAGTTCCTAATTCTTCTTGAACATTGCGGAAATCTGCTACAGCATAACCGCCATCACCTTCATCTTTTGGAGATGTCAACAAAGGCATTAAATGGATATAATTTACATTGCTTTCTTGTAAATAAGGTATTCTTTTTTCAAAGCCTTTTAAAGTGCCAGAGAAATTATTTACATACATCATCATGCCGATGAAGTCATTGCCTTTATACCAATTAGTATTTTTTTCACGTGCAATATCTAATTCCTTTAAATAAGCTTCCCTTTGCTCATAGAAGTCTTTTAAGTTTTTAATTAAATCATCAAAATAATTTAAAGGATTTGGTTGTTGCTGATACAATTCACAATAAAGCCATTTTAATTCATCATAATGTTTATGTAATCTAGCTTCAAACATATCTTCTTTTTTCACTACTGATACTTTTACAGCTTTTTTTACATCTTTATTTACAGCATTCTTTTTATTTTTCTTGCTCTTCATATATAAATCCCTCCATTGACATTTAAAAGAAAAATATCATATTTATTATTTAGATATTTATAATTTTTATTCCTGCTAAAAAAAAGAAGATATCCACAATAATTTATTATCTATTGTAGATATCTTCATTCTTTTAAACTTATTCAAAAGCAGGAACTACTGCACCTTTATATTTTTCTTCAATGAATTTTTTAACTGCTTCAGATTTTAAAGCTTTCATTAATTTTTGGATAGCAGGTTTTTCCTGATCTCCTTCTCTAACAGCTACAATATTTACATATGGAGATGTACTATCTTCGATAATCAAAGCATCGCTAGCTGGTACAAAGCCTGCTTGCATTGCATAGTTTGTATTAATTACCGCAGCATCTACATCATCTAAAACACGTGGAAGCTGAGCTGCTTCAACTTCTTGGAATTGAATATTTTTGGGATTAGCTACAACATCTTGTACAGTTGCTTTGATATCGTTATTATCTTTTAAAGTAATAATACCAGCTTTTGCCATTAAAATTAAAGCACGACCACCATTTGTAGGGTCATTAGGAATAGCTACTAAAGCGCCATCTTTTAATTCATCAAGAGCTTTTACTTTTTTAGAATAAATTCCCATAGGTTCGATATGAACACCGCCAGCACTTACAAGTTTTACACTATGTTCTGCTGCGAATTCATCTAAATAAGGTTGATGTTGGAAAAAGTTTGCATCTAATTCACCATCATTTAAAGCTAAGTTTGGCTGTACATAATCATTGAATTCAATAATCTGTAAGTCAACACCTTCTTTTGCTAACTCTGGTTTAATCTGTTCTAAGATTTCTGCATGAGGAACAGCTGTCGCCCCTACTTTTAGCACAGTTTTTTCACTAGATGCAGTATCTGTACTAGAACCACAACCAGCTAAAGCCACTACTGCAAAAAGTGCAGTAGCAATTACTGATAGCAATTTTTTCATCAAAATTCCTCCTTAATACATAAATAAAATTATTTTTTATTCAATTTTTTAGCTAACATATTACCTAAAAATTGAATTACTTGAACTAATACTATAAGTACAATAACTGTAGCCAACATTACTTCTGGATTAAAGCGCTGATAACCATAGCGAATAGCCAAGTCACCTAAGCCACCGCCACCTACAGCACCAGCCATAGCAGATTCACCAATCAACACAATAATAACTGTTGTCAACTGTGCCACGATACTTGGCATAGCTTCTGGAAGTAATACACGTCTAATAATCTGATAAGGAGTTGCTCCCATAGATAAAGCAGCCTCTATCAAGCCATAAGGCACCTCACGAAGTGAAGTTTCCACTAGGCGAGCAATAAGAGGTATAGAAGCTATAATAAGCGGTACAATAGCCGCTGTAGTACCTATAGAAGAACCTACTATCAATCTTGTAAAAGGAATAATTGCCACCATTAAAATAATAAATGGAATAGAGCGTACACAGTTTACAATAGATGATAATGTTTTATTAGCTATACCTAATTCTAAAACTTGATTTTTACCAGTAGCCAATAATAATACACCAAGAGGAATACCTATAGCAGAAGCAACAATCATAGATACAGCTACCATATATACAGTTTCACCTAATGCCTTAGGCAGTAGCATGAGTGCGTCGCTGAACATATCCTATCACCTCCACTTTTAAATCTTGTTCCATTAGAGATTTTATCGCGTCTTTAATCTGATCTTCTTTTCCATCTAAGCCGATTATCATTCTACCAAATTGTACCATTTGAATTTGAGATAAATCTCCAAATAAAATGCTTATATCTAATTCAGGGAATTTACGAATAAGACCTGCAATTACTGGATTGTCTGCAGACTCGCCAATAAAAGTCAAGCGAAGTAACATAGTTGCATCTTTTATATATTCTTTATGCACTTTGCCATTGCGATAAGCAGCTGGAAGTTCATTACTGCTAAGTACGCTCATAAATTCCTTAGTAATAGGTTCTTTAGGATTAGTAAAGATTTCTAATACTGTACCATTTTCTGCAATTACCCCATGGTCTAATACAGCAACTTTATCGCAAAGGTCTTTGATAACTTGCATTTCATGAGTAATTACTACTACTGTTAATTGTAATTTCTTATTTATATCTCTGATTAATTCTAAAATAGCTTTTGTTGTCTGAGGGTCAAGAGCTGATGTCGCTTCATCGCATAATAATACTTTTGTATCATTAGCTAAAGCTCTAGCTATACCTACACGCTGTTTTTGACCACCTGATAATTGAGATGGATATTGATGAGCTTTATTTTCAAGACCAACCAATTTTAATAATGGTTCTACTTTAGTCTTGATTTCCTCTTTAGATTTTCCTGCTAATTTTAAAGGAAAAGCAATATTATCGTATACTGTAGAAGTAGACAATAAATTAAAATGTTGGAAAATCATGCCGATATCTTTTCTCGCTTCACGAAGCTGAGATTCTGTCATTGTTGTCAAATCTTTACCATTGACAATGACACTACCAGAAGTCGGTCTTTCTAGCATATTTATGCAACGAACTAATGTAGATTTACCAGCACCACTTAGACCGATAATCCCATAAATTTCTCCACGCTTAATTTCTAAATTAATATCTTTTAACGCATGAACTGAACCATTTGGGGTATCGTAAGTCTTTACAATATTTTTTAACTTTATCATATCAATTATACACTCCAAATAATACCTTAATCTTATTAACAATGACACTATCATAAAAATTAAACCTTGTCAAACTATTATGCTATTTCTTGACATAAATTATAATAAACCGTAAAATTAAATAAGTACTTATAAATCAATAATTATATAATCAAGGGAGACTGCTATGGGAATTTTTTCAAGATTTTTACCAAAACGTAAACCGGTTGAAATAAAAAACAATGTTCCTAAGGAAAAAGAAGAAATCCGTAAAACATTTGGTGTTTATTGTCACAGCCATCATAATACATCTGGAAGTAAACTTTGTCCAAAATGTACAGCTTTACTCACTACTGTAATGACGAAAATCAGTAGATGTCCATATGGTATTACTAAACCAATTTGCGAACGTTGTGACCGTCCTTGTTTTGGCACTAAACAAACAAAAGAATTTCGCTCTATCATGCAAAGCACTCAGAAAAAAATGTTTTTACGCCATCCAATGTTAGCGTTTAAACATAAAATGAAAAGCTGGGGCGTAGATTACGCAAAACATGAACAAGAGAAAAAACAAGCTGCAAAAGCTAAAGCTCGTTCCAAAAAATAATATTTTCTAAATTAATAAAAAGCTGACCTAATAATGGTCAGCTTTTTATTCTACCAATTTATCTTATTGTTTTTTAAACATAGATTTAGGTTGTTTACAAATTGGGCAAACAAAATCTTCTGGTTCTTTAGTTAAATCACCTTCATAAATATATCCGCAAATTTGGCAAGCCCATGTTTCTTTATCTGTTATTTTTTCTGGAGCCTGATAAGTAGGGGCATTTTTAGGAGCTTTACCTTTGATTACTTCATGATAATATTTATAAGTCATTGGATTATAATCAGAAGTTACTTTTGCATCTTGTACACGCGCTAAAATCACATAATGAGTTTCCATTTCTGTCATTGTAATAACTTCTGCTGTTATATGCGCACAGCTATTTTCATTTACTACAGGAAGTCCGTCCATATATTCCCAAGCAAAAATATCGCCATCAAATTTATCTGTATCTCTACCAGAAGAAAAACCTAATTTAGCAATTACATTTTGTGTTGTTTTTTCAGATAAAATAGATACAGAAAATCTACCTGTGCGTTTTATACAATCATAAGTATAGTTGTTTTTATTCATGCTAATAGCAATCACTGGATTATCGCTAGTGATTTGAATAACTGTATTTACAATACAACCTGTCGGTCTTTTTCCATCTAATGTGCCAATAGCATACATTCCGTAACTTAATTTCCATAATGCTGACATTTCCATAATTTCTTCTCCTTAATTCAATTCTAATAAATAATTATTATTAATTAATATCTTATTTAAATTTTAATACAATAATCCTCCAAAAGCAATACTTATTTACAATAAATAAAAAAAATAATAGAATATATCTATTATTTTCATATTTCAGGAGGTTCTTATGTCTTGCCAATTAAAAGGTACACTATTTATAGTTACAGGTACTATACTTTGGGGTGCTTCTGGTGTATTATCTCAACATTTATTTGTTGATAAAATCATCTCTGCCGAGTGGCTTGTTACTGTTCGTCTAATTCTATCTGGTATTACTTTATTATCTATTGATACCATCTTAAATAAAGGCGATATTTTTTCTATTTGGCACACTAAAGATAAATTTCCATTAATTTGTTTTGGTATCTTTGGTATGTTAGGTGTTCAATATACTTATTTTGGTACGATCATTCACAGTAATGCTGCTACAGCTACTATACTACAATATCTAATGCCTATTGTAATTGTATTTTACTTATTGTTCACCACTCATCGCTTACCTTCTTTTAAAGAATTATTTTCTATCTTTCTTGCTATGGTCGGAACTTTCTTTTTAGTTACTAAAGGAAATTTTTCCACTCTAACTATATCTTTAGAAGCTCTTATCTGGGGACTTGTTTGTGCTTGCTTTGCTGCCTTTTATACATTACAACCTCGAACTATTATCAAAAAATGGCGTTCCACACTAATCATTGGCTGGGGTATGCTAGTCGGTGGTATCTTGATGTCCTTTTATCAAAAACCATGGGAATTCAATGGCATATGGGATTTAGATACAGCTATTACTTTATCTGCTATCATTATTTTTGGTACAGCAATAGCATTTTGTGCTTATCTTGAAAGTACAAAATATCTCTCTCCTACAAAAATTAGTGTTTTTGCTTCTTTAGAACCTTTTTCTTCTATTATTTTATCAATTATCTTCTTAAATATTTCCTTTGGTTTATTTGAATTAATTGGTGCTATCATCATTATTTTAGCTGTAACTATATTATCCAAATAAAAAAGCGAGAACTTTTCGTTCTCGCTTTTATTTATCTTATTATTTTGTAGTAATATCTTTACCAAACCATTTTTCGGAAATTTTAGCGATTGTACCATCAGCTTTCATTTCATTCATTACTTTTTGAACTTCATCACGAAGAGCTTGATTGTCTTTTGCAAATGCAATACCAAAATCAGTAGGTTCACCTACAACAATATCAGTTTCTTTGAAGGAATCAGCATGTTTTTGCATATAATAAGTACCGATGAGTTCATCAGTTACTACTGCATCAATTCTACCATTTTCTAAATCCATGAAAGCATCAATGTAATCACCATATTTTTTTACTTCAGCAAATTGTGCAGCATAGTCTTGATTATTATCTAAGAAATCTTCTGCTGTACTACCGCTTTGAGTACCGATTACTTTACCTTTTAACTGGTCAAGAGATTTTATATCAGAATTAACTGGAACGAAGACAACTTGGCGATTTTTCATGTAAGGATCACTAAATAACATATTTTCTTTACGTTTTTCAGTAATATCTAAACCATTCCAAAGAATATCTACACGACCGCTTTTAAGTTCAGCTTCTTTACTAGACCAATCAATTGCTTTGAATTCTACTGGACGATTAAGTCTTTTTGTTGCTTCTTTTGCTAAATCTACGTCAAAACCAACAATTTCATTATTTTCGTCTTTAAAGCCCATTGGTGGATAACTATCATCTAAACCAATAACGATAGGTTTATCACTGCCACCTATAGCAGAAGATGTTTCTTTTTCCTCACTTCCACAGCCAGCTACTAACATTGCGCCTAAAAGCATAGACATACATAGCAATAATACCTTTTTCATAAATATTTCCTCCTAATACGAATATATATTATCTATAATTGCATTGTAATACTTTAATTAGCTAAAGCATTAACTTGTTATATTGTAACAAAAATAAATTAAAAAAGCTATAGTTTTTTAGAAAAAAATTTTAAGAATTTTTGTTTTTTCAAAAACCATATGCTACAATAGAAAAACAATTTAAGAAAATTTAATTAAAGGACGTGTTTATATGAGTAATGAATATATTATTCTTTTAGTACTTTTAGCCTTAAGTTATATTGGACATAATATGTCTGTTTTTTATGCTGTTGGTGTAATTTTAATTTTAAAAGTTTTCCAGCTAGATGCTCTAATGCAATTCGTAGAAACAAATGGCTTAAATTATGGCATCATATTACTTACAATTGCCATTTTGATACCTCTAGCTACTGGTAAAATAACAGTTCAAATGATGATACATAGTTTTACCTCTCCTGTTGGTATATTGGCCTTATTAGCCGGTGTATTTGCTGCTGTTGCTGGTGGCTCTGGTGTCTCTTTATTGAAGGACTCTCCAGATATTGTATCATCTCTTATCATTGGTACAATGATTGGTGTATTTTTCTTTAAAGGAGTTGCTGTTGGACCTTTAATCGCTGCTGGTATGACTTATATGGTTTTAAGTTTATTAAAAGTTTTTCATTAATATTGCAATATATAAAGATAAAGGCGATACAAATAAATGTATCGCCTTTATTATTATTAAAAAGCCATATAGATTAATATTCTACCTATCCAAGCTGCTAAAAGCCCACCAAATGTATTTAAGCCTACATTTAATAATACAGAAATGAAATCTCCTGTACGCCACAATATTAGAGTTTCATTTGTAAATGATGAAAAAGTAGTAAGTCCACCTAAAAATCCTACTGTCAAAAATAAAGAAAGATATGGTGATGTTCCCTGTATTTTTTCTGTTAATAATGTAGCTATCATGCCAATTAAGAAACAACCTATTAAATTTACAGCTAAGGTACCATAAGGAAAATATCCTAATTTATTTATATATGTAGTGATTAAATATCGCATAGCACCACCCAAAGCACAACCTAACATAACAACTAATAAATTACTCATAAAAATCTCCTCACTATTTTATTATCTTTTTATAAAATAAAAAACTCCTGTTATATATATTTAAAATAAAAATATAATATAACAGGAGTCATTACTGTATTTATACAGATTTATCGGTGAACTCCATCACCATCTATTTATTTATAAAATAAAAAAACTCCTTGAAAACAAGGAGATTAATTACTAATGGTGGGCGGTAACAGGATCGAACTGCTGACATCTTGCTTGTAAGGCAAGCGCTCTCCCAGCTGAGCTAACCGCCCGAGAGATTGGTGACGCGTATGGGATTCGAACCCATGAAGCCGCCGTGAAAGGGCGGTGTCTTAACCACTTGACCAACGCGCCAAAGAGATGGTGGCTCACCCGAGATTCGAACTCGGGACACCCTGATTAAAAGTCAGGTGCTCTGCCAACTGAGCTAGTGAACCGATATATGGCAGGGGTAGCTGGATTCGAACCAACGCATGTGGGAGTCAAAGTCCCATGCCTTACCGCTTGGCGATACCCCTATCATAACTGGCAACTTCCTATCCTCCCAGCACGTCTCCATGCAAGTACTTTCGGCCTCTAAATGCTTAACTACTGTGTTCGGTATGGGTACAGGTGGAACCATTTAGGCATCGTCACCAGATATTCTCTTTTCTTTTTTGAAAGATATTAATCTTTCAAAACCACTCAGAAGATTACTTTGCTCCAAGTCATTTCTTTTTTTTAAGTCAAGCTCTCGACTTATTAGTACCAGTACGCTACATTCATTACTGAACTTCTACTCCTGGCCTATCAACCTCGTCATCTTCAAGGT
>NZ_FOCY01000014.1:27255-61464 GCF_900110235.1 Megamonas sp. Calf98-2
CTTTTCCCATGTAGAAATTGTACCAGTATTAGGAATGGAAAATTTGGCTGCTGTTTGATTTAATGATAAATGATGTAGCCATTTATATTCAATAACTTTTTGCTTAAAGATAGGAGTATATTTACGATTTTTATGAAGAAGTTGTGGAATACCACCATGTTCATAATGAGATATCCATCTGTAAAGAGGAGCTATATCTGGCATGTTTAGAATTTTAGCTACATGAGAAATAGAAATTTCCTTTTAAAACCATTTTAATTGCTTTAACTTTAAATTCATTTGAGTATTTAGTCATAAAAAAACTGCACCTCCAAAAGTTGTTTTGTGTCCAACTTTTGGAGTGCAGTTCAAAATTATCATATTTTATGGTAGTCTTTTTTATAAATAATTATATTAAATTTATTTTTTATAGTTTAGCTATGATAGCATCACAATATGCTTCTGTTGTAGCTGTACCATGAAGGTCTGGTGTTAAAGTAGTTCCTTCGTTTAATACTGCATCAACGGCATTTCTGATTTTGCTAGCAACATCATTTTGACCAAGATATTCAAGCATCATACAAGCAGACCATAAAAGTGCTGTAGGATTTGCTATATGTTTACCTGCAATATCTGGTGCGCTACCATGAACTGCTTCAAACATAGCATAATCTTTACCGAGATTGCTAGATGGCAATAAACCAAGTCCACCGATTAAGCCACTAGTGAGGTCAGAAACGATATCTCCATAGAGATTTGGCATAACCATGATATCGAATTGTTGAGGGTTCATTACAAGTTGCATGCAAGTGTTATCAACGATTTTATCATTAGCTTCGATTTCTGGATAATTTTTAGCGATATCGTAGAATATACTTAGGAATAAACCATCACTCATTTTTAAGATATTAGCTTTGTGTACACAAGTTACTTTTTTGCGATTATGAGCTTTAGCATATTCAAAAGCAT
Organism: Megamonas sp. Calf98-2; assembly: GCF_900110235.1. Taxonomy (NCBI): domain Bacteria; kingdom Bacillati; phylum Bacillota; class Negativicutes; order Selenomonadales; family Selenomonadaceae; genus Megamonas; species Megamonas sp. Calf98-2. The sequence goes on from NZ_FOCY01000014.1 coordinate 28,204, forward strand.
CTTTAATAATTCTTTCACTAGCATGGCGAGTGATTATTTTTGTAGCATGAACAGTATTTTCATCAATTTGTTCTTCTACACCTACATAAAGGTCTTCAGTATTTTCTCTGAAAACAATTAGGTCAACATCTTTAAATGCAGTTTTTACAGCATTATTTGATTTAGCAGGGCGAATGTTAGCATATAAATCATATTTTTTACGTAAAGTTACATTTAAAGAGCGGAAGCCTTTGCCAATAGGAGTAGTAATTGGAGATTTTAATAATACTTTGTTTTTATCAAAGGAAGCAAATGCTTCATCAGGGATTAATTTACCATTTGTTTCATATTCTTTAGCACCGACATTGAAAATTTCATAATTAAGGTCAGCGCCAGCTTTATCTAATATTTTTAAAACAGCATCAGTTATTTCAGGACCAATGCCATCGCCTTTAAATACAGTAATAGTTTTAGTCATTTTTATCTATCCTCCATAGGTACATATTCATTTAATTCACCAACATATTTTGTAGCAGGACGCATGATACGGCCATCATATAATTTATTTTCTAAGTTATGAGCAAGCCAACCTACCATACGGCTGATAACGAATAATGGTGTAAACATATCGCGAGGAATACCAAGCATATCATAAGCAAAGCCACTGTAAAAGTCTACATTTGCGCACGCTGTTAAGCCTTTTGTTTCCATCAAAATTTCTTTAACAATGCGTTCAAAGCGTAAATAGAATTCAAATTCTTCTTCACGACCTTTTTCATGAGCTACGATACCACAATAATGGCGAAGTATTTCTGCACGTGGGTCAGAAAGTGTATAAACAGCATGACCAAAACCGTATACAAGACCAGATTTATTGTAGAATTGTTTATTTAATAATTTCAATACAATATCTTTAATTTTGGCATCATCACGAGTATAGCCTATTTCGGATATAACAGCATCCATCATTAAAGCTACTTTTATATTAGCACCACCATGACGAGGTCCTTTGAGTGAACCTATAGAGCCAGATACAGCAGAATAAATATCTGTGTCAGTGGAGGAGATTACTACATTTGTGAAAGTGGAGTTGTTACCACCACCATGATCAGCATGTAAAAGGAGCATAATATCTAAAAGATTAGCTTCTTGTTTGCTGAAATTGCTATCAGAGCGAAGCATATATAAAATATTTTCAGCAGTAGAGTAATCTTTGCGAGGATAGTGAATTATAAGACTTTTATGTTCATAGTAATGCATTTTAGATTGATAAGCATAACATGCGATTGATGGCAATTTTGCCATGATTTGAATACCTTTTAATAATGTTTCATATACATCGGTATTATCTGGGTCTTCATCATAATTATATAAAGTCAAAATTGCATGTTGCAATTTATTCATTAGATTTTTACCAGGCATGCGAAGTAAATTCATTTCTAAGAAATCATCAGGAAGTTCATAGTTTTCTTGAAGGAGTTCGCAAAAGTTTTCTAATTCTTTTTGTTTTGGTAAGTAACCAAATAATAATAAAAAGCAAGCTTCTTCATAAATATAGCGTAAATCATGACGATTTTTTACTATTTCATTGATATCTATACCACGAAAAAATAAAGTACCTTCAGTATCTACTTTTGTACCATCTTCATTGTATGTATAACCTACAACGTCTGCAACACGAGTAAGACCTACTAAAACACCTGTACCATCTTCATTACGTAAACCTTTTTTTACATTGTAGTCTTTATATAAATGATTAGGAATATCTGTATAATTTTGTGATTTTCCGTAGAATTGAGCTAAGAACGTATTATCCATAGACTAATTCTCCTTTTCTATTGAATTGATATTAACGATGAGTTTATAAAAAGCATATTATATAAAAAGATACTTGTCTATTATATCACAAAAAATATCTTATATAAAAGTCAAATATACACTGTATACAATATTTTTATAGTAAATGTTTACTGTATTGATACACAAATCGTAATAATTTATGTTATAATGAAAATATTGTTCTTATGTATACTAAAAAAGTAAAGGAGAGCTAAAGATGCCTACATTAACAGAAAAAATAATTAAAGCTCATTTACAAGAAGGCACTATGGACCGTGGTTGTCCAATAGCTATTAAAATTGACCAGACTTTAACACAAGATGCTACAGGAACTATGGCTTATTTACAATTAGAAGCTATGGGTGTAGACCAAGTTAAAACAGAATTATCCGTAAGCTATGTAGACCACAATACACTTCAAAGTGGTTTTGAAAATGCTGATGACCATAAATATTTACAAACAGTAGCAAACAAACATGGTATTTATTTTTCTCGTCCAGGTAATGGTATTTGCCATCAGGTACATTTGGAAAGATTTGCAGCTCCAGGTAAAACTTTATTAGGAAGTGATTCTCATACTCCTACAGCTGGTGGTATTGGTGCATTGGCTATTGGTGCTGGTGGACTTGATGTTGCTTGTGCTATGGCGGGACGTCCATTTAATTTAAAAATGCCAAAAGTGGTAAATGTAAAACTTACAGGTGCATTACATAAAGGTGTAAGTTCTAAAGATATTATTTTAAAAGTTTTACAGCTTATGACTGTAAAAGGTGGCGTAGGTAAAGTTATTGAATACACAGGTGAAGGTGTAAAAACTTTAAATATTCCTCAACGTGCTACTATAACAAATATGGGTGCAGAACTCGGCGCTACTACATCTATATTTCCAAGCGATGAAGTAACATATGAATTTTTGAAAAAACAAAATCGTGAAGATTGTTTCGTAGCTTTAAGTGCAGATGATGATGCTGTTTATGATGAAACATATGAAATCAATTTAGATGATTTAGAACCAATGATTGCTATGCCTCATAGCCCTGATGCTGTAAAATCCATCAGTGAAGTTGTTGGCAAAAAAATAGACCAGGTTGCTATTGGTAGCTGTACAAATTCTTCTTATAGAGATATGATGATTGTCGCTTCTATATTAAAAAATAAAACAGTTGCTGAAAATGTATCCTTATGTATTTCTCCAGGTTCTAAGCAAGTGTTGACTATGCTTTCTCAAAATGGAGCATTAACAGATTTAATTTCTAGTGGTGCTAGAATGCTTGAATGTACTTGTGGTCCTTGTATCGGTATGGGTCAATCTCCTATTACAAATGCATGGTCACTTCGTACTTTCAACCGCAATTTCTATGGTAGAAGTGGTACCTTAAGTGCAAATGTATGTCTTGTTTCTCCAGAAGTAGCTGCTTATAGTGCTATAAAAGGTGTTATCTCTGATCCTAGAGAAGCTGAATTTGATATTCCAGCAGAACCAGATCATTTCTTAGTAGATGACAGCATGATTATTGCTCCAGAAAAACAGCATCCTGAAAATGTGGAAATCGTTCGTGGTCCAAATATTAAACCACTTCCAGAAAATACTCCACTTGCTGATACTGTAGAAAAACAAGTAGTAATTAAAGTAGTAGATAATATTACTACAGACCATATCGCTCCAGCAGGGGCAAAAGTATTGCCATTCCGTTCTAATATTGAAAAAATATCTGAATTTATTTTCCGTGATGTACAAGCTGGATTTAAACAACATTGCTTATCTGTTGGCGGTGGCTTTATCGTTGCAGGTCAAAACTATGGTCAAGGTTCTAGCCGTGAACATGCAGCACTTGCACCAATGTATTTAGGCATTAAAGCTGTTATCGCTAAAAGCTTTGCACGTATACATCAAGCTAATCTCATAAACTTTGGTATCGTACCATTCACTTTTGCAAATGAAGCAGATTATGATACTATTGATGAAGGCGATGTATTAAAAATTAGTAATTTACATCAGCTTGCTCCAGGAAAAGCTATGATGGTAGAAAATGTTACTAAGAAAACTTCTTTTGCCGTAAATCATGCATTATCTCAATTAGATATTGATATTTTAATGGCTGGCGGTCGTTTAAATTATATAAAAATGGGTAAATAAAATCTTAATTGAATTTTAATGAAAAAAAGCATTTTGCTTGGCTATTTGCAAGGCAAAATGCTTTTTATTTATGTTATAATAAGAAATTAGGAAATAAATGTTTACTATTATTTATTATTTAAAGATACAGGAGGTTTAAGTTTTGAGTCAGGAAGAGTTAAATAAACAAGCTACTGAACAAAATAATACAGAAACAGAAATAGAAGATATAAAAGTAGATATAAAAGTAGTAAAAAATGATGAATATACAATAAAAATCATACCTAATAAAACAGATGATGTAAAATTATTTACTATAAGTAAAAATATGCTCAGATATGTGATGACATCTGTAGTTATTATGATAGTGTTAGTTGTTGGTTCATTGAGTTTTGCAGGTTATGTATATTTCAATAATCAAGCAGATAAACAGCATTTACAAGAATTGCAAGAAGCAAATGCACTTCAACAGCAACAATTATCTGAACTTGATAAAAAAGCTAATAGCTTAAAAGAAGATATGGATCAATTAAATAACTTAGAAAATGAATTAAAACAATTATCTGGTATAGAACTTCCAGAAGGAAATAATGGAGATAGTGTAAATCTAGAACAAAATGGACAAGGTGGACCTTATCCTCAAACACCTACTATAGAAAATGTACGTCTTACCTTAGATACTGTAGAAAATACAATGAATGGTAAACTAAATAATATGGAAGAATTGAAAAAACGTTTGCAGACTGCTATCATGATGAAACGTCAGCAAGTAGCAATTGCTAATCAGACTATATCTATTACTCCATCTATTTGGCCAGCTAAAGGTGTAGTAAGTTCACCATATGGTCTTCGTTGGGGCGGTAGCGATTTTCACCCTGGTATTGATATTGCAAATGATATGGGAACACCAATTAGAGCAACAGCTGATGGCGTTGTCAGCATTGCTGGTTGGAATTCTGGTGGATATGGCAATATGGTAGATATCGACCATGGCAACGGAGTGATGACTCGTTATGGACATGCTTCTTATGTAGTAGTATCTGCTGGTCAACAAGTAAAACGTGGACAGATTATTGCTTATATGGGAAGTACAGGCTTTTCAACAGGCCCTCATGTACATTATGAAGTTCGTATAAATGGACAAGCTGTAGACCCATCTGGATATTTATTTAACTAATAAAAATAACAGTGATGAATTAGACTAAATAGGAGTTTAATTCATCACTTTTTTTATATATGTAAAGTTGTTAATTTTATGATATAATAGAAAACATCTACATAATTTTAAGTAAACAAAAAGGAGATGGTTTTATTGGCTAAAGAGCAAGTAGAAGTAAAATTAACACCACAGGAAATAGTAGAAAAAACAACTATAGCTGATGTGTATCGTGCTGTTAAAAATTTAGATGGTGTTATATACAAAACTAAATTAATCTACAGTGATTATTTTTCCAATTTATCACATAATGATATATATATAAAACCTGAAAACTTGCAAAAAACAGGTTCTTTCAAACTTCGCGGAGCGTATAACTGCATTAGTCAGTTGAGTGAAGAACAAAAAGCTCATGGTGTAATTGCAGCTTCAGCTGGTAATCATGCTCAAGGTGTAGCTTATGCAGCTCAACAATTAGGCGTTAAAGCTGTAATTGTTATGCCAGCGACTACTCCATTATTAAAAGTAGAAGCAACTCGTGCTTATGGAGCAGAAGTTGTATTATCTGGAGATAGTTTTGATGATGCGGCAGCAAAAGCAGTAGAATTACAACAAGAATTCAATTATACATTTATTCACCCATTTAATGATATCGAAGTTATCTTAGGTCAAGGTACTACAGCTTTAGAAATCATTGACGATTTAAAAGATGTTGATGCGATTTTAGTACCTATCGGTGGTGGCGGTTTTGCCAGTGGTGTAGCACTTGCGACTAAAATGGTAAATCCACATGTAAAAGTAATCGGTGTAGAACCTTGTGGAGCAGCTTGTATCAAAGCATCACTTCAAGAAAATAAAGTAGTATCCTTGCCAAGCGTTGATACTGTAGCAGAAGGTACAGCAGTAAAAACACCAGGTGATGTAACATTTGAATTCATTAAAAAATATGTAGATGAAGTAATTACCGTTTCTGAATTTGAAATTATGTCAGCTTTATTATCTTTGATTGAAAAACATAAATTGATTGCTGAAGGTGCGGGCGTATTATCTTTAGCAGCTAGCAGAAAATTACAATTCAAAGGTAAGAAAGTGGCTGCTATCGTAAGTGGTGGTAATATTGATATTTCTACAATTTCAGCACTTATTGATAAAGCTTTAATCGCTCGTGGTCGAGTATTTTGCTTTAGTGTACAACTTCCAGATAAACCTGGTCAGTTATTGGCGATTTCTCAAATTTTAGCAGATTTAAATGCCAATGTAATTAAATTAGACCACAATCAGGCTAAAGTAACAGATAGCTTCAAGAAAGTAGTGCTTGAAGTAACTGTTGAAACAAATGGTATAGAGCATATTCAACAAATTACTCATAGCTTACATGAACATGGTTTTAAAGTTAAAAAAATATATTAATAAAAAAAGACGATAACTATTAAAAGTTATCGTCCTTTTAATTATATTAGCCTAATTCTACAAATTCACGATGTCTTTTTGTAAAACGTATAGATTGGTTATAGCCAAAAGATTTAGCATATGAAATAGCATCATCAATATGATTGCCACAATGTTCTGGTTTATGTGCATCAGAAGAAGTGATAATAGGAAGATTGTATTCTACAGCGATTTTCATAAAATCAGGATATGGTGAAATTTCAGCTATAGGATAGCGATATAAAGTACCAGTATTGATATCGATAGCCATATTAGCTTCTTTAACAGCTTTAGCTACACGGACTAAATAAGGTGTAACATCAAAATCTGGTATATTTTTAAATAAACGAATATTAAATGGATGACCTAAAACATCATAGATTTTACTAGCACAGAGTTTTTCAACTTCTTGTGCATACCAATCATAGATTTCTTCTAAAGTGTGATTATTCCATTCATCTTTTATTTCTGAAGAATCATAAGCCCAACCATGAAGAAAATGGATAGAGCCAATGATATAATCAAAATCATATGGTGCTAAAATATTTTTTACTTTTTCTTGGTCTTGGAAATTACATACTTCAATTCCTGTTTTAACCTTGTAGCCTAATTTTCGCAATTTAGCAATAAAGTTAAAATAATCATCTAAAGTGTATTTGAATTTATTTTTCTTTAACCATTGTTGTTGGAATTTACCTACAAAGCTATCATCTAAAATTAAATCCTGATAATATAAATCTTTGAATTCAGGAAATGTATGGCTATGTTCAGAGATGCCGATTTCTGTCAATCCATGCTTTTTGGCACTATCAAAAAATCCTTTGACCCAATTTTCATCATAAGAGCCATATTCAAAATGCATATGATAATCTAATTTCATAATATTAGCTTCTTTCTATTTGATATTTAATCAATGATTGCTTTCTTGTTGAGCAAGTAATTGACGAATTGTTTTAACTACACCATTTTTATAATTTGGTGGTGCTATATAGCGAGCTACTTTCTTTAATTCAGGAATGGCATTTTCCATAGCATAACTATAATATACAGATTGCATCATTTCATAATCGTTTAAATAATCGCCAAAAGCTACACATTCTTCTGGTTTTATATTTAATTTTTTCTGTAATTTTTGGATAGCTACACCTTTGTTGATGCCTAAAGGAATGATATCCACCCAGATATCACTGCTTAAAACTACTTGCATTTCATCAGCTAAAGGTAAGAATTTTTTATAGATATTATTTATAGAATCGCGATTAAAACAATCACAAAGAGAAATTTTAATAATTTCATCATCAACTTCAGAAAAATCATGAAGAATTTTATACTGAGTGTAATAAAGATTTAATTCATCATGAAATTCTTTATTTTGAGAGATGATATAGCCACCTTTTTTACCGCTTAATACAATTTCTACTTTTGGCAATTTTGCAGTTTCAGCGATAATTTTTTGTACAGCAGTATCTGGTAATGTAGCAGAAAAAATTTCTTTATCATGTTGGCAGACATAAGTTCCATTTTCAGAAATAAAAAGTAAATCATCTTTATATTTAGGAAATTGGGAAACGAGTGCTTGATATTGGCGTCCGCTAGCAGGTGAAAACATAATATTATGTTGTTTTAATAAATCCATAATTTCATCAAAATCATCAGGTAATTTATTAGGTTCAACAAGTAAAGTACCGTCCATATCGGAGATAATCCATTTAATCATATAGCAGACTCCTTTATCAAATTTTGGTAAAAATAATTTTATATAGAAAGTTTATCATAAATACTTAAATTTGGGTATAAAAAAACTACCCTTTAATGAGAGAGGGTAGTGTAGATATTTCATTATGGTGGGCGGTAACAGGATCGAACTGCTGACATCTTGCTTGTAAGGCAAGCGCTCTCCCAGCTGAGCTAACCGCCCAAATAAAAAAATGGTGCCTCAGAGCGGAATCGAACCACTGACACGGGGATTTTCAGTCCCCTGCTCTACCGACTGAGCTACCGAGGCAAATAAAAATGGCGACCCGAAGGGGACTTGAACCCCTGACCTCCGCCGTGACAGGGCGGCATTCTAACCAACTAAACTACCGGGCCGTAGTGGTGGGCGATAACAGGATCGAACTGCTGACATCTTGCTTGTAAGGCAAGCGCTCTCCCAGCTGAGCTAATCGCCCAAATATGGTGACGCGTATGGGATTCGAACCCATGAAGCCGCCGTGAAAGGGCGGTGTCTTAACCACTTGACCAACGCGCCATTGTAATGGTGGCTCACCCGAGATTCGAACTCGGGACACCCTGATTAAAAGTCAGGTGCTCTGCCAACTGAGCTAGTGAACCGTATTGCGTTGTTGTCGCTTGACAACGTAGATTATTATATAGAACTTTGAAACAAATGTCAACACTTTTTTTGAAAAAAATTAAAGTTTTTTTGCTTTGGAAAAAAAAGGGGCTAAAACCCTTGTTAAATAAGGATTTTAGCCGTGCTACCTTTTTCATGATTTTTGGTGATTTGAATTTGTTTATCAATTTTTTCTTTTAATTCATCTACATGAGAGATGATACCGATTAATTTATTTCCTTGAGATAATTGAGAAAAAACTTTGATTGCTTGAGCAAGTGATTCACTATCTAAAGAGCCAAAACCTTCATCAATAAACATAGTATCTAAATGAATACCACCAGCAAAAGATTGGATTTCATCGGATAAACCGAGAGCTAAAGATAAGGAAGCTTTGAAGGACTCGCCACCAGATAGAGTTTTTACACTGCGAGTCGTGCCGTTGTAGTGGTCGATTACATCTAATTCTAAACCAGTTTGCGAGCGAAGTTGTTCACTTGATTTACAGCGCACTAATTCATATTGACCTTGTGTCATCATCATCAAACGAGTATTAGCTCGTATTAAAATTCGATCGAAATAATGCATTTGTACATAAGTTTCAAGCATGATGCGTTCTTTGCCGGCAACTGAACCTGTAGCTGTAGTGTAGAGTGCTTGTATGTTGCTATAAAGGGATTGTTTAGCATCTAATAGTTCGATTTTTTTCATTAATTTTTGTTGAATTTGGTGATTAGTAGTAATTCGAGTATGCAGTTTTTGTATTTGAGGCATTAAATTTTCTTTTGTTGCTAAATATTCTTGTTGAATTTTTTCTAATTCGTTTAAATCATAATTTTGAGGTGTGAGTTGCGTTTGTAGTGAGGCGATTTTAGCTTTGATTTCTACAAGTGCTTGATTTAATCTATCAAATTCAGTTTGAGCAGTAGCGAGATTTTGTTGTAAATAATTTTGTGTTTGTTTATATTTTTGAAGTTGCTTTCTAGCATCATTTTCATCAGTGAATAAAAGAGCTTTAGTTAAAGTATTGATTTCAGTTGTTAAGATTTCAATATCTGTATTTTCTTTAACGATAGAAGTATTTAATGTTAGAAGTTTTTGCTCTAAATTTTTTTGCAATAATAGATTTTTTTCTAATTGTGCATTTAAGTTTATTTGTTTTTGACTTAATTTATTTAACTGGATTAATTGCTTATCAAGCTGATTTTTTTCGTTTAGAAGTTCACATTTTTTTATTTCTACATCATGAAAGATAGTTTTTTGAGTGAAGTTACCTAAAATATTTTCTGCTTGTGCTTTTATTTCCGTAAAGAGATTATGCAATTTACCATTTAATTCGCTAGCTAATTGGGTAATTTCATTCAATTTTTTGGAGAAAATATCGCATCTATTTTTTAATTGTTCAAGCTCAGCTTGAGTTGGTGCCAACGTAGATATTTTGGCTAATTGTGGGTGATTTGTAGAACCGCAAACAGGGCAAGGTGTGTATGGTTTTAAATCTTTGGCTAAAATACCTGCTTGTTCTGCCAAAAACAAGTGATTTTGTTGATTATAAATTTGCTCTAATTCAGCAAGTTTTGCCTGTTGTTGTTGCCATTTTGTCTTATATTCTTTGTGTTTTAAAGATGTTTGTTTATATTTTTCAAGCAGTGTGGAGAGTTTTGTTAAATTTTGTAGTCGTTGATTATTTTCTTTTTGTGCAGAATTTGTTTGTTCAATCTGTACATTTACATCTGTTAGAGTTTTTAAATCTGTTTGTATATCATTTATAGTTTGCGTTAATTTTGCTAAAGTGATTTCATCATTTGCCATTTGTTGCTGTTTGCTTTGCAATGCTTTTTTTGCTGTTTGTAAGAGATTTTGCTGTTTAGATATATATTGATATTTAGGTAATTCTTCTGTTAATTTGGCAATATTTACATTTAATGAAGTGGATTTTATTTCAAAATCTTTTTGTACTAGGGATAATTTTTCTTGAATATTAGGGAGCGTTTTTGTTTTAGTTGTTAATTCTGATTGATATTCATTGATTTTTTGCTGTATTTGCTGTTGATTAATAGCAGTATTTATAATTTTTTCATTTTCTTTGATATTTTGTTCTAAAATCGTAAAATCTTTTTCTAATTGTTTTAAATCATTTTTATCTTGATTAATGATTTGTTCTAGATTTATAAGGCAATCTTTAGGCATCAATGGATTAAAGTCATAATTCGTATTTTCAGGAAGTATGATTGTTTCTATATATTGCTTAATACTGTTATTAATCAAGAGAAAATCTTTTTTGAGAGCATTGAAGCGTTCTTTTAATTTTTCTTGTAATTGTTGATATGGTTTAGTATTGAAGATTTTGCGGAAAATATCACTGCGTTCTTTCGTCGAAGCATGGATTAATTTTAAAAATTCTCCTTGAGCAATCATGGCTATTTGTGTGAATTGATTTACATCAAGACCAATTAATTCATTTATGGCAGAGTTCACTTCTTTTATGCCTGTTATTGGCTGTTGATTGGGTGGATAAAATTCTGCTTGAGCTTTTTCTTTGACGAAGCCATTTCCTTTTTTTGCAGGGCGAAGATATTCAGGATTACGGCGAATCGTGTATAATTCATTGTTATATGAAAATATCATTTCTACAAATGTAGGTATGTTTTTATCGGCATATTTACTGCGAAGCATTTCATTTTCGCGGATACCACCACTAGTATGACCATAGAGGGCAAAAGTAATTGCATCAAAAATTGTAGTTTTGCCTGCACCTGTATTGCCACTGATTAGATAGATACCTTTATTGCCTAATAGACTCATATCCAATTCACATTTATCAGCATAGGCCCCAAAAGCTGATATAGTTAATTTTAAAGGACGCATTATTTTCCCTCCCAGATATCTTGAATTAATTCTTGTAAAATATCTATTTGATTATCATTTAAATTTTGATTATTTTGTTTGTAATATAATTCTTCAAAGAGATTTAATGGCGTTTTTAAATTTGTAATATCTGTAGTTTCGATATTTTGAACTGTCTTGGTGCGAAGATTATCATATGTCAGTTGCATGATATTAGGATAGATAGAACGCAAGCGATTGATGGCATCAGGAATATCTTCTTCATCAGTGAGTGTTATGGCTAAATAATCATCTGTATTCGTCTGTTCATAATTGCTCTTTAGCGTTAATTCTGCATAAGAGCCTTTTAATTTACGCATATCATGAAGAAATGAAAGTTTTTTTTCATAAATGGTCAATTTGTTTTTTTGTGGAAAATCAAGGATAGTAACAGTTTTTTCTTGATTAGCTTCGGAAAAAGAATATTTTAATAAAGTTCCACAATAACGAATTTTTTCGCTTAAAATATTTTGCGGTGTATGCAAATGACCAAGTGCTACATAATCAAAATCTTGAAATAATTGGGCATCGACATTATCTATACCGCCGACGATTATTTCCTCGGAGTCGCAAGTGTAAGCACCTGTTACGAATTGATGAGCGATTAGAATATTGCGTTCATCTAGATTTAAAGATATTTGCTTTAGAGCTACTTTTACTGCCTGATTGTAAGAGGTGATTTCTTCTTCAGGAAAATAACTTCTCACAATAGCTGGTTTGATAAATGGCAAAAGATAAAAATTGATACTGCCATGTTCATCTTTTAAGGTAATATGAGAGATTTTGCCATCATAGATTGGTGAGATAAAAATATTATTGTCTTTAAATAAATTCGCTCCAAAAGCTACACGTTGGGCACTATCATGATTACCGCTAATAATAAAAACGGGCAGATGTAACTCTGCCCAAGATGTTAAAAATTCATCAAATAATTGTATAGCTTGATTGGTAGGAACGGATTTATCAAATACATCACCAGCAATCATAACAGCGTCAATAGCTTCTTCTTTTGCTATTTGAAGTATTTGTTTATGGATATGCTTTTGGTCTTCATATAGAGAAAAACCATTGAGATTTTTACCGAGATGAAGGTCGGACAAATGCATGATTTTCATAAAGTATCCCTTTCCTAAATTAAAATATATTGAGATTTATTTTTCTAATTGTATTGTGGCAAAAGTACGACCACATTCACAAGTATGTTTATAATCAATAGAAGCTGTGAGTTTAGTTTGGAAGCGAATAATAGGCATTGCTTCAAATGTTAAAGGAGTAATGACTAATTTATTATCAACAACTTCTGGATAGAGATAATCATCTTGTACATGAACATGATTATGTTCACAAGTGAAAATGATACCTGCAAAGCCAAAGTACTTAGACATATAGACTTTAGCTAATGGATGATGGAAATGATGTTCGATTTCATCAAGTGTTGTATCTTGGAAATTATCAATTAAAACAATGATTTTTGGCGGTAAGTGCTCAACATTTCGTTCAATCATAGTTTTTAAATTTTTAGCACTGATGATTAAAGATGTAGCATTGAAAATGCCAATAACATCAATAGCAGCATCTACGCTATTACAAGGAAGTACTGTAGCACCTAATGCTTCAGCTGCATAATGTAAGTCCAATAAATATTGAGAGCTATAATTACCACAGATAATCAATGTTGATGTTTTATTGATATCATTGCTAGCTAAAGGTCTGATAGCGATATCGATATTGCGTGCAATATCGTCTGCTGTAAAACCGCGATATAAACCGCTGATTGTTCGGTTAAAACGCAAAGTCTGACTAAGTGGGCCTGTTAATAAATCAAAGGCAGATGCTTGAATAAGTTCATCTCTAGTCGTTACAGGGAGATTTCTTATATCAGATAAAGTTTTTATATCTTCAGCATGAATATCAAGACCATTGTATTTCTTTTTGTAGAAAGAGGATTTTTCTAATGCCCAACGAAGATTTTTGCGAAAGCGTTGTAAAATGAGTTCAACTTTTTCTTCAGTTGTCATCATTTCTACTCTGGGATTGATGACCATGATTTATTCTCCTTTTTGATAATGACTGAAATTACCAATGACGATATCAGGGAATTCTTCGTGTAATTGGCGAATAAATTCTTTAGTGCCGATAGCTTTAGTAAATGGTGGCATGATTTCGGCAAAAGCATCAGGATCGATATTTAAATTGCGAATTTGAATCATATTTACAGGATTTTCATGTAAAAATTCTTTCCATGCTTTAAATTCACTTTCACTATCATTAAAGCCAGGGAAATAAAGCATATTTAAAGAAATATGCACGCCATGTTCATGAGCGTAGCGAATGGATTCTTTTACATTATCAAGTTCATAACTACCGCGATAATAAGCTTTGTAATTTTCAGGAATAGCACTGATAATACTTACACGCATACTATCAAGACCAGCATCAACAATGCGTTTGATACCTTCTGTATAGCCGGCATTAGTATTTATATTGATTTGACCTTTGTCTGTTTTTTTGCGGATTTTTTCAATAGCAGGCACGATATTGTCTACAGCAAGAGAAGGTTCACCTTCACAGCCTTGACCAAAACTGATAATGGCGTCTGGTGCAGTTTCTAAATGATAGATACCGATTTGAGCAATTTCTTTTGGTGTAGGACGGAATTTTATGCGACTTTGTGGAGATGGACAGCATTCAGCAGGCTGAAGAGAGATACAGCCAAAACAATTAGCATTACAAACTGGAGAAGATGGAATACCAGCTTCCCAACGGCGATAAAATAGATTTTGAGCTGTGCAACAATGCCATGTCAAAGAACAATTACCTAAATGTTCAACAAGGCGATTGTCTGGTAAATCTTTTTGAACGCGTTTAACTAATTTATGCAAATTGCGAGTATTGTAATGAGCAGGATCCCATTTATCATTTTCATCAGTGTACATAGCTGCTACATAAAGTTCATCTTTATAGACAACAACAGCAGTATAGCCATAAAGTGGGAGCATTTGAGCGTCATCTTCTTTTTTGAAAGCTGGCATATATAAACGAGTATAACCAGCAGGCAAGATGGCAGCTACGGCATTGCCCATGATAGGCATGATTTCATCACCGTATTTGGCAAGTGGTAAACGATCTGGTAAAAACATTAAATCAGCAGATTCTGGAAGTGGAATTAAATCATCTGGGGAAAGTTCGATGATATCTGTTCCAGTTCTAGCTAAAGCTTGGAAACCTTTTGGGGCATCTAGGATATTACCATCTTCATCAGCATATAATGCACGAATATCAGCCATTATTTTTATCCTCCTGTTTTACTTTATTTTTCTTTGCTTTTTTAGGATTGTATTTATTCATAGCCATATCGACAGAATCGTTAACGATACATTCTACAGCAGGGATAAGATATTTGATCGCTTCATCTACAGATGTTTTATCTTCTTGAGGAAATGGAGCAAGAACATGATTTACTACACTCCAACCAGGAAGAGGTCTACCAACACCGAGTCTTACACGTGGGAAATTTTCACTGCCTAAATGAGCGATTAGAGACTTTATGCCATTGTGTCCGCCAGAACTACCTTTTTTGCGAATGCGAATAGTGCCAGATGGGATATCCATATCATCATGAGCTACAATGATATCTTCTGGAGTTACTTTATACCAACGCATCAAAGGACCAACGGCTTCACCGCTATTATTCATATAAGTTTGCGGTTTAACGAGCAGGATTTTTTCAGTGCCAATGCGACCTTCTGCAATTTGAGCATTGAATTTATCTTTCCAAAGATTTATATTAAGATGCTCAGCTAGTGCATCAACGAGCATAAAACCGACATTATGGCGGGTTTTGGCATATTCATTACCAGGATTGCCAAGACCTACAATTATTTTCATTAAATTACCTCCAAGACAATATATAATAATTAATATTTTAGCATAAAAACAAAAACAAAAGCACTAGAGTTTTTCTAGTGCTTGTTTATTTATGATTTTTACTTTTCCACGAGTGATTTCTACATATCCTTCTGTAGAAAAATATTTGAGCATACGCGTTACTACTTCACGAGCTGAACCCATTAATTTGGCTATTTGTTCATGAGTCATATTGATTTCATTAGAATTAGTAGTATTACTTTCATTGAGTAAAAACTCAGCAAGTCTTTTATCAAAACTGGTGAACATCATCTGTTGCATAGCCCAGGTTACAGTGCATAAACGCTTAGTAGCAAGTTTATAAGTGATGGCTTCAAGATAGATATTTTCATTCATGACCTTGGCAAAAGCACAAGGCAAGATTTGAATAAGCTCGCAATCAGTTAAAGCTTCAATGTAAATGTCAAACGTAATATCTTTAATCACACAAGAAGCAGATAATATGGAAATATCGCCATCATTTAAGCGATAAAAAGTGATATCTTTACCTTGCTCAGATAAAGTATAAACTCGCAATTGTCCTTTTTTGATGATTAAAATACCAGAACAACCTTCTTTAGTTGTATGCACAAAATTATTTTTTTTTACTTGAATTAAAGAAGCATTTTGAGAAATGATTTGTTGTTGTTTAGTAGTTAATTGTTGCCATGCAGGAAAAAGCGTATTTAATAAATTAAAATCATCATTATTTAGCATAATTTTCCCCTAAAAGATTATTAAAGTTTATAAGCAAAGGCAAATTATTAGCTAATTGATGTAAAGGTTGAGTATTTTTTTTAGTCAAAGATAAAGTAATGGCACCTTCTGTCAGCATGACCATAGTCATAGCTAGAAAATCAGCATATTCTTCCTGTAAATCCATTTTTAAAAAGCTGTTTTTATAGATATTTTGAATTTGTTGGAAAGTACGTTCGCATTCTAGGCGTATTATTTCATTAGAAGAAAAAGTTTCTAAAGCTATTAGACTTATGGAAACATTTGGTTGAAATAAATCTTTTTCAATCTTTTGTGCAATATATATTAAATGTTGTTGCAAGCCTTCAAGCGGTGTAGAAGCTTTAGCTAATACATCTAAAATTTCTGTAGAGATTTTTTCAGCAGTTTTTTGCAAAGCTTCTTGAGCAAGTTGTTCTTTTCCTTGGGGAAAATAATAATAAAGCGAGCCTTTAGGAGCATTACTTTTTTTGAGAATTTCACTAATTCCTGTGGCATGATATCCTTGATTAGCAAATAAAGAGGAGGCTGTATCAATAAAGATATCTTTTGTATTTGTTTTCATAGGCAATTATCCTTTTGTATTAGAAGCTATAGTTTTAACATATTTTCTAGTGATAGTTAAGAAGATAATCAATGCTAAAACTTCAGCAACAGCAATTACTAAGGCTGTAGGAAGAGCTGTAGTACCACCACCAATACCTACAATAGGTGCTACGAAACCACCAGAGATTGTGGAGAAAAATCCGAGTAATGCAGAAGCACTACCGGCAACTTTCTTTTGAGTTTGCATAGCAAGAGAGAAACTAGTGGAAGCAGTGAGTGGTAATGCTGTTTGAGTTAATAGCAATAAAATAATCAATAGATATATAGAAAAATCTAAAACAATTCCTACTAAAAATAATATACCAAAAATCAAACCTTGGCAAAGTCCTATAAGTAATAATTTAGAGTCAGGTATGCGACCTGTTAAAATATTAGTGATTTTACCAGCTATCATCATACCGATACCGACGAAAGCAAAAACGAGAGAAACATCTTGTGGTGTGAAATTATAAATACCTTGAAGCATGAAAGGCATGCCAGATATATAAGCGAACAAGGAACAGAAAACAAAGAATTGAATAGCACATAAGCTAGCAAAATAAGGTCTAGCACATAAACTGAAAAATACTTTAACAATATGGGCAATATCGCCTTTTAAACGTTTTTCTTCAGGAAGAGTTTCTTTGTATTTTAATAGTGATAAAAGAGTAATACCGATGCCGGCAAGAGTTAAAATAACAAAAACACTTATCCAGGAGAAGAAACGCAATAATTGACCACCGAGCACTGGCGCAATTATAGGAGCAAGACCTTGAATAATCATTACCGTAGCTAAGAATTTAGTGAGCATTGTTCCTTTATAGATATCACTGGCAATAGCACGACTGACAACTAAAGCGGAAGAAGCAGCAAAGCCACCAATAAAACGAGCAAAGATAAAAAGCTCAATAGATGGGGCAAAAATACAAGCTACAGAAGAGATAGTAAAAATTATCAAACCGAAAACAAGAGGTCTTGTTCTGCCATAAATATCACTTAATGGTCCCGCTATGACTTGCCCTATGGCAAGACCAATAAGCCAAGATGTAAGTGTTAATTGAATAATAGATGGTGTAGTTGCAAAATCAAGTGTCATTTGAGGCAATGCTGGCAAATACATATCAGTAGCAAGCGGACCTAATGAGCAGATTGAAGCTAAAAGTGTAATTAAAATATTATTTTTATTTTCGCTAATATTAGCATCTGTTTTTGACATTGTAGACATGTTTATACTCCTTTTTATAAAAATATAACAACTGGTCTATATAATATAGCAAAAAAAATAAGTAAAGTCAAAGGACTTTACTTAAAGATATTTTTTATCCATCTGCGATTATCAATTAAATGAATGATAACGAGTATAATCATAAAATAACCTAAATATATATGCAACGGTTTAGATAATGTTTTTGGCAGTATTAAAATTTTAAAATCCATACAAATTCCAGTAAACGCAATTATGATAAAAGATATGGCTAGTAAAATAAACGTAATATGCATACGTGTTTTCATTTTTGATCAACTCCTGTTCTTTATTATAACGAATAAATATTAAAATTATCTTAAGTTTTGAATTAAATGTAAAAAAATTTTTATATTATTGCATTATTTTGAATTAAATGGTATTATAAACCTAGATATTCGGTTGATCGATACGGGAGAGATTGCGATAGCAACGCCGAAGGTGAAAGAGGCACAAACTCTCAGGCAAAAGGACCGTATACGGACGAAACTCTGGAAAGCAATTAAATTTGCACCGAAGAAGAAAAATCTTTCAGGTACAAAAGACAGAGCGCATGAATTTTCATGCGCTCTTTTTTGTGCGAAAAAATAGAAATTAGTTTTAAATATAAAAGAATATTATAAATAAAAATAAAGTAATTATTTAATAACAGGAGGCGTAGCCATGGATTTATTAACAAATTTAAAAACAGTTGACCCAGAAATACAAAAAGCAATAGACCAAGAACTTTCTCGTCAACGTGAAAAACTAGAAATGATTGCTTCAGAAAATATCGTTAGCACAGCCGTTATGCAAGCTCAAGGAAGTATACTTACAAATAAATATGCAGAAGGTTATCCAGGCAAACGCTATTATGGTGGTTGTGAATATGTTGATATTGTAGAGCAATTAGCTATAGATCGTGCTAAAAAATTATTTGGTGCAGAATATGCAAATGTACAGCCACATTCTGGAGCACAAGCAAATACAGCAGTATATTTTGCTTTGCTAGAGCCAGGAGATACTATTTTAGGTATGAACCTTACAGATGGTGGTCATTTAACACATGGTAGCCCTGTAAATATTTCTGGTAAATATTTTAAAATTATTCCTTATGGTGTAGATAAAGAAACTGAACGCATCAATTATGATGAATTAGAAAGATTAGCAAAAGAACATCAACCAAAATTAATCGTTGGTGGAGCTAGTGCTTATTCTAGAGTTATCGATTTTGAACGCATGGCACAGATTGCAAAATCTGTAGGCGCATATCTCATGATAGATATGGCACATATCGCAGGTTTAGTAGCAGCAGGACTTCACCCAAGCCCAGTACCATATGCAGATGTAGTAACAACAACTACACATAAAACACTTAGAGGACCTCGTGGTGGTTTAATCCTCTGTCGTGATGCAGAATTTGGCAAACAATTCAATAAAGCAATTTTCCCGGGTATTCAAGGTGGCCCATTAATGCATGTAATAGCAGCAAAAGCTGTAGCATTTAAAGAAGCTTTAAGTGATGAATTTAAAGTTTATCAACAACAAGTTTTAGATAATGCAAAAGCCCTAGCAGATGAACTTGTGAAAAAAGGATTTAGAATTGTATCAAGTGGTACAGATAATCATTTAATGCTGGTAGATTTGCGCTCTAAAAATATCACAGGAAAAGAAGCACAATTCTTGTTAGATGAAATAGGTATCACAGCAAATAGAAATACAATTCCATTTGAGCCATTGAGCCCATTTGTAACAAGTGGTATTCGCCTAGGAACACCAGCACTTACAACTAGAGGATTAAAAGAAGAAGATATCCGTGAGGTAGCAGATATCATTGCTGATGTTATCGAAAATCGTGAAGATGGCGCTGTTATTGAAGCAGCAAAAGCAAAAGTTCAAGCTATTTGTAAGAAATTCCCATTATATGAAGCTTAAAATATCGGTTTGTCAGTTGGACAATTAAGTATATAAAAACATCAAATTTTAGTGTCGGTAATAATTACAAGGAGGGAATGTATATGGATTTATTAAAAACACCATTATATGAAGAACATCTTAAATGTCATGGTAAAATGGTGGAATTTGCAGGGTACAGTTTGCCTGTCCAATATGCTACAGGAGTAATTAAAGAACATTTAGCAGTGCGTACAGCTTGTGGCTTATTTGATGTATCACATATGGGCGAAATAATTTGTGAAGGTGAAGATGCTCTAGCAAATATAAATATGTTATTATCCAATGATTATACAGATTTAGATATTAATCATGCTCGCTATAGCCCAATGTGCAACGAACAAGGTGGCGTAGTTGATGATTTAATCGTATATAAACAGCATGAACATAAATATTTTATTGTAGTCAATGCTGCTAATAAAGATAAAGATTTTGCATGGATGAAAGCACATGCTTTTGGTGATGTAAAATTTAGTGATGTTTCAGCAGATTATGCTCAGTTAGCATTACAAGGTCCAAAAAGTGAACATATTTTAGCTCAAGTTACTGATGAAAAAAATATTCCACAAAAATATTACACTTGTATTTTTGACGCTAAGATTGATGATATTGATTGCATTATTTCTCGCACAGGATATACAGGCGAAGATGGTTTTGAAATCTATGTAGCTAGTAAATATGCTCCAGCTATTTGGAATTTATTATTAGAAAATGGCAAAGAAGATGGCTTAATTCCTTGTGGTTTAGGTGCAAGAGATACTTTGCGCTTAGAAGCTGCAATGCCACTTTATGGTCATGAAATGAATGATGAAATTTCTCCAAAAGAAGCGGGCTTAGGCATTTTTGTAAAAATGGATAAACCAGATTTTATCGGTAAGAGTGCATTAGAACAAAAAGGTGCACCAACTAGACGTCGTGTAGGCTTGAAAGTTACAGGAAAAGGAATTATTAGAGAAGCACAAGATGTTTATATTGATGGAGAAAAAATCGGTGTTACTACATCAGGTACACATTGTCCATATTTAAAACAGGCAGTGGCTTTAGCTATTGTAGATGTAGCACATAAAGATGTAGGTACAAAAGTACAAGTTGATGTACGTGGTCGTATGGTTGAAGCGGAAATCGTTAAATTACCATTTTATAAAAGAAGTAAATAAAAAGAAAATAAATTTATAAATTTTTAGGAGGAATAAATTATGAACTTTCCAGAAGAATTATTATATGTAAAATCTCATGAATGGGTACAAAAACAAGAAGATGGAACTTATTTAATCGGTATTACAGATTATGCTCAAAATGCACTCGGTGATTTAGTTTTTGTTAATTTACCAGAAGAAGGCGATGAAGTAGTTAAAGGTGAAACTTTTGCTGATGTAGAGTCTGTAAAAGCTGTATCTGATGTATTTTCTCCTGTTAGTGCTACTATTGAAGCAGTTAATGAAGAATTAGCTGATGACCCAGCACTTATTAATAGTGATCCTTATGGTGCATGGTTTATTAAAGTTAGCAATTTAACTGACCATGAAGATTTATTAAGTGCCAAAGAATATGAAGAATATGTACAAACTCTCGATTAAATAATTATTGAGGTGATTTTATGGGAACATATGTAGTCAATAGTAAAAAAGAACAGCAGGAATTATTAACTAGATGTGGTCTTAATTCTTTTGTGGATTTATATAAAGATATTCCCGAAGAAGTGTTATTAAAAAATGGCTTGAATTTACCAAAAGGCTTAGCTGAACTTGAAGTTAAAAGAAAATTTGAAGATTTAGCAGATAAAAATAAAGTTTATAAACATATATTCCGTGGAGCTGGTGCGTATAATCATTACATTCCATCAGTAGTAAAAGCTATTGCAAGTAAAGAAGAATTTGTAACAGCATATACACCATATCAGGCAGAAATAAGTCAGGGAATATTACAAGCTATATTTGAATTTCAGACTATGATTTGCGAATTAACTGGTATGCAAATAGCAAATGCTTCTGTTTATGATGGAGCAACGGCAGCAGCAGAAGCAACAGCTATGTGTTATGAACGCAAAAAAGCTAATACTGTTTATGTATCAGCAACTACTAATCCACAAGTGATAGAAGTTATTAAAACGTATAGTTTTGGTCATGATATAAAAGTTGAATTAGTGCCAGAAAAAAATGGCATTACTGATATCGAAGCATTAAAAACAATGATAGATAATGAAGCTAGTTGTTTTTATGTGCAACAGCCAAATTATCTTGGTAATATTGAAGACCTTGTAGCACTTGGTGAAGTAGTGCATAAGGTAAAAGCAAAATATATTGTAGGCGCTAATCCAATAGCTTTGGCAGTATTGCAAACTCCAGCACAAGCAGGTGCTGATATTGTAGTAGGAGAAGCTCAGCCACTTGGTTTACCACTTGGTTTTGGTGGTCCATATTTAGGATTTATGGCAACTACTGATAAAATGATGCGCAAAATGCCAGGCAGATTAGTTGGTCAAACTGTTGATGTTGATGGAAAAAGAGCTTTCGTACTTACATTGCAGGCAAGAGAACAACATATTCGCAGAGAAAAAGCTAGCTCTAATATCTGTTCTAATCAGCAGTGGTGTGCATTAGTAGCTTCAATTTATCTTGCAACTATGGGTGCTAAAGGTTTAGTTGAAGTTGCAGAACAGTCAGTAGCTAAAGCCCATTATTTAGCAGAAGAATTGTCAAAAGCAGGTCTGACTTTAAAATATCAGCAACCATATTTCCATGAATTTGTTACTGTTTCTGCCAAAAATACACAAGATATTATGGATAAATTAGCTCAAAATAATATTTTAGGTGGATTGCCACTAAATGAACGAGAAATATTATGGTGTGCTACAGAAATGAATACTAAAGAAGAAATTGATAAATTAGTTGAATTAGTGAAGGCGGTGTAGATATGAATTTAATTTTTGAACAAAGTACACAAAATCATCAATGTAGTATTTTACCGCCTTGTGATGTTATCAAAGTAGAATTGCCTACAAAACGTCAAGAGCCTTTGACTTTACCAGAGCTATCTGAAAATGAAATCAGTCGTCATTATACGCAATTAGCAGAAAATGTGCATGGTGTAAATAATGGTTTTTATCCTTTAGGTTCTTGCACTATGAAATACAATCCTAAAATTGATGAAGAAGTAGCAAGTTTCAAAGGTTTTACTAATATTCACCCATTGCAAGATACAAAAACTGTACAAGGTGCATTAGAAGCAATTTCTTTGGCTAATGATTATTTATGTGAAATAACTGGTATGGATAAAATGACTTTCCAACCAGCAGCGGGCGCGCATGGTGAATTTTCCGGATTATTATTAATCAAAGCGTATCATAAGAGCAGAAATGATGAAAAACGTCATAAAATAATTGTTCCTGATTCTGCACATGGCACAAATCCAGCAAGTGCTTCTATGGTAAATTATGATGTTATTTCTGTTCCATCATCTAGTGATGGTTGTGTTGATATAGAAGCATTAAAAGCTGTATTGTCTAAAGAAGGCGAAAATATCGCAGGCTTGATGTTAACTAATCCAAATACAGTTGGTATTTTTGATAAAAATATCTTAGAAATTACCAAATTGATACATGATGTAGGCGGATTATGCTATTATGATGGGGCAAATTTAAATGCTGTAATGGGTTGGGCTCGTCCAGGTGATATGGGCTTTGATGTAGTACATCTTAATTTGCATAAAACTTTTGCTACTCCACATGGTGGCGGTGGCCCAGGAAGTGGCCCTATTGGTTGTAAAGCATTTTTACAAGAATTTTTACCAGGATATCAAGTAGTGCAAAAAGATGATTATTTTGATTTAGTGCGCTATGAAAAATCATATGGTATGGTAAAAGAATTTTATGGTCATTTCCTCGTAGTATTGAAAGCATTGGCTTATATTATGACTTTAGGCAAAGAAGGCATCAGTGAAGCTTCGGCAAATGCTGTACTCAATGCCAATTATATGAAACAAGAACTTTCAGATACTTTTAATATGGCTTATGATGGCATTTGTATGCACGAATTTGTAATGAGCTTAGAACAATTGAAACATGATTATAATGTATCTGCTTTAGATGTAGCAAAAGCTATGTTAGATTATGGCATTCATCCACCAACAATGTATTTCCCATTAATTGTGCATGAAGCATTGATGGTAGAACCTACAGAAACAGAAGGCAAGGCACAGATGGACGAAGCTATTAAAATTTATAAAGAAATTTATAAAACTGCGATAGAAAATCCAGATATTATGCATGAAATGCCACTTAATACTGTAGTGCGTCGTTTAGATGAAGTTTTAGCTGCAAGAAAACCAATATTACGCTATCAGGCAGAGTGATTAATTATGATAAATAGTATAAAAATTGTAAGAGGTGAGGGCTTTAATCCCTATTATAATTTAGCTCAAGAAGAATATTTGACTACTAATGTAAATAAAGGTGAATTGATAATTTATCTATGGCAAAATAAGCACACCATTGTGATTGGCAGAAATCAAAATGCTTGGCAAGAATGTCATGTAGAAAAGTTTATCCAAGATGGTGGAAAAATAGCTCGCCGTTTATCTGGTGGTGGTGCTGTCTATCATGATTTGGGAAATTTGAATTTCACTTTTTGTGTGAGAAAAGAAGATTATGATATAGATAGACAATTATCCGTAATTTTGACGGCTGTACAAGCTTTAGGAATTAAAGCAGAAAAAACAGGTCGCAATGATATTACTATTGAACAAAAGAAGTTTTCTGGAAATGCTTTTTATAAACAAGGAGATTTTTGTTATCATCATGGGACTTTATTACTATCGGTAGATAGTGAACAAATGCTGAAATTCTTGAATGTAGATAAAGCTAAATTACAATCAAAAGGCGTGGATTCTGTAAAATCACGTGTAACAAATTTAAAAGAATATAATGCTGATATTACAGTAGAGTCAATGTGTAAGCAGATAAAAATATCCGCAGAGAAAATTTATAATTGTTCAGCTGTGGATTATGTGATTAATTCTGTTGATAAATTAAAGATAAATGAATTAATGCAAAAATTTAGCGACTGGGATTGGATTTTTGGACGGAAAATACAATTTACAAATCATTTGCAAAGACGTTTCTCATGGGGAAATGTGGAATTTTATATTTATGTAGATAAAGGTAGAGTCAAGGATATAGAAATATATTCTGACGCTATGGAGCAAAATTTTATTTTATCATTAAAAGAAGCATTAAAAGATTGTTTGTATATAAAAAGAAATATAATTGAGCGGATAGAAAATTTAACTGAAGATAAAATTATGAGTAAAGATTTAATAACTTTAATTCAAGATGATTTGTAAATTATAAAGGTGTGGTGATTTATGGGAAATTTTGATTTAGCAATAATTGGGGCAGGTCCAGCAGGATATGAAGCAGCAGTTTTTGCTGCTAAACAAGGATTGAAAACAGCTTTAATTGAAAAATCAGAGCTTGGTGGAACTTGTTTGAATAATGGTTGTATACCCACAAAAACATTATTGCATACAGCTGATTTATATCGTGAGATGACTAATCAAGCGGACATAATAGGATTAGATTATCAAGCATTATCCTTTGATATGAAAAAAATGCAATTGCATAAGCAAGATGTGATACAAAAACTTCGTGAAGGCATAGCTAAATTGATGAAAATGCATAAAGTGACGATAATCAAAGGCTGTGCTAAGATTGTTGGCGAACATGAGATAGCAATTCAAAGTGATGAAAAAGTAGAAAATATTGAAGCTAAAAATATTTTAATCGCCACAGGTTCAGTGCCAGCTATGCCCCCAATAAAAGGTGTTGAATTGACTATAAATAGTGATGAATTATTAAATGATGAAAATGTATATGAGCAAATAGCTATTATTGGCGGTGGCGTTATTGGTATTGAATTTGCTTTTTTATATGCTTCCTTAGGAAAAAGAGTCATTATTTTAGAAGCATTAGATAGAATTTTAGCTAATATGGACAAAGAATTTGCACAAAGTTTAAAAATGTTATTGAGTAAACGCAATGTGGAAATTCAAACAAAAGCATTAGTCCAAGAAATAAGCTATAACGAAGGAACAAAGAAATATAATTGTAAGTATTTACAAAAAGATGCAGAATATATCATATCAGCAGATAAAGTATTGATGGCTGTAGGTAGAAGAGCATATACTCAAAATCTTTTTGCTGATAATCTATCAATAGAAACTGATAGAGGTAAGATAAAAGTAAATGAAAATTACCAAACAAATATAGAAAATATCTATGCTAGTGGAGATGTTATTGGTGGTATACAATTAGCTCATGTTGCTACAGTAGAAGCAATAAATGCAGTTTGTCATATGTTAGGCAGAGCGCCAATTTATAATATGAAATTAATACCTAGTTGTATTTATACTAATCCAGAAATCGCCTCTGTAGGTATGACTCTTGATGAAGCGAAAGCTCAAGGAATTAATGTAAAAACTATAAAATATCCTATGGGTGCTAATGGAAAAACTGTATTATCCTTACAAGAGAGAGGATTTATAAAAATAATAGTGGATAAAGAAACTGATTGTATTTTGGGAGCACAAATGATGTGTGCTCATGCTACAGATATGATTAGTCAATTTACACAAGCTATTCAAGAAGAATTAACGCTAGTAGACCTACAGAAAATAATATTCCCACACCCAACATTTAATGAAGCTATTGGTAAAGCTGTAGAATAATAAAAAAGCTGATGTAATTTACATCAGCTTTTTTCTTTATAAATTATCTAAGAAATTTTTTATGCGAGCAAGAGCACTGCTTATATTATCTACAGAAGTAGCA
Organism: Megamonas sp. Calf98-2; assembly: GCF_900110235.1. Lineage (NCBI taxonomy): Bacteria > Bacillati > Bacillota > Negativicutes > Selenomonadales > Selenomonadaceae > Megamonas > Megamonas sp. Calf98-2. Next base: position 55,170 of record NZ_FOCY01000014.1, read on the forward strand.
TAAGAAGCTCTGATAAATCCTTTACCACATTCACCAAAAGCAGTGCCAGGAACTACTGCTACATGTTGACGGAGAAGTAATTGTTCAGCGAATTCTTCAGAAGAAAGACCAGTGCTAGAAATATCAGGGAAAATATAAAATGCTCCTTTAGGTTCAAAGCATTTTAATCCCATGCTAGTAAAGCCTTCATAGATTAAACGACGACGGCGGTCATATTCAGCTACCATTTTTTTCATATGTTTTTGACCATTGCGAATTGCTTCAAGTCCAGCTATTTGAGCTGTTATTGGTGCGCAAATCATAGTGTATTGATGAATTTTATTCATAGCATCAATTACAGGTTTTGGTGCTAAGGCATAACCAAGGCGCCAGCCTGTCATAGCATATGCTTTAGAAAAACCGTTTAAAATGATACTGCATTCTTTCATATCAGGTAAAGCAGAAAAACAAATATGTTTACGTTCGCCATAAGTCAAATCGCCATAAATTTCATCGGATATGACAATTAAATTATGTTTTTGGGCAAAATTAGCAATAGCGAGTAATTCATCATATTCTAAAATTGTTCCTGTTGGATTGTTAGGATAGCCGATTAATAATGCTTTTGTTTTTGGCGTAATATGTTTTTCTAAATCTTCAGGAGTTACTTTGAATTCATTTTCTGATTTAGTAGGTACAGCAATAGCTTTGGCACCAACTAAAGTAGCACAAGCTGCATAAGATACATAGCATGGCTCTGGAATTAAAATTTCATCATTAGGATTTAAAATAGCGCGCATAGCAAGGTCAACAGCTTCACTAACGCCAACAGTGATGAGTACTTCATCATTAGGATTGTATTTTACCTGAAAATCTCTTTCGTACATATGTGTGATGGCATGACGTAATTCATAAAGACCTTTATTGCTAGTATATGCCGTATATCCACGTTCTAAGCCATAGATACAGCTTTCGCGGATAGTCCAAGGTGTTACAAAGTCAGGTTCACCAATACCAAGACTGATGACATCTTCCATAGTGGAAGCAATATCAAAAAAACGGCGAATACCGGATTGTTTTGTATGTTGTACAGTAGTTGCTAAATTTTTATTCCAATCAATCATGGTGATACCACCAATCTATGGTCAGTTTCTTTATCATCAATGATAATACCATCTTTTTTATAAGGTTTGAGCATAAAATGACTGCGTGTAGAAGTAACGCCTTCGATTGTAGAAAGACGACGAGCAACAAAGTCAGCTACATTTTTTAAAGATTTACCTTCAATGATAACTAATAAATCAAAGCTACCAGACATTAGATAAACAGTTTTTACTTCATCAAAACGATAAATTCTTTCGGCGATAGCATCAAAACCAAATTCACGCTGTGGAGTAACATTGACTTCAATCATAGCAGAAACGCTATCATCTCCGTATTTTTCCCAGTCGATCATAGTGTTGTAGCCAAGAATGATTTTTTCTTTTTCTAGCTTTTTCATTTGTTCTTCTATTTCATATTCAGAACGGCCAAGCATAGTAGCAAGTTCTTTGATTGAACGACGTCCATCATGTTCTAGTAATTCTAATAATTCACGCATAAAATCACTTCCTTAGTAAGTTTAATGAATAGTAATTTAGTAATCTTTATTTTAGCGAAAAAACAAAGACCCTCGTCCAATAAAGGACGAGGGTCTTCTCCCGTGGTACCACCTTAGTTAGCAAATAGCTCACTTAATGCCGATATCGCTGGCATAGCGCCTAGTTTTGCTAGGTGCTCACGGGTAGCTTTCTAATTTTATCGCTTGATAGCTTTCACCAACCGCTATTTCTCTGAAAGTCAATAAAATTATACTTTTCCGCTCATTGCATTTTATATATGTGTAATTATGTTAACATAAAATTAATATAAAAATCAAGTGTTAGATGAATAAATGTAAAATTAAATATACAATAGCAGATAAAATTGCAGTACATGGAATTGTCATAAGCCAAGCGACAAGCATTTGACGAGCAACGTCCCAATGTACAGCTTTAACACGTTGGGCAGCGCCTACACCCATGATAGAACCAGAAACGACATGCGTAGTAGATACTGGTAAATGTAGAAGTGTAGCGCCAAAGATTACTACAGCTGAGTTTAAATCAGCAGAAAAACCATGAACAGGTTGCATGCGGAAGATTTTCCCGCCAACAGTTCTGATGATTTTCCAACCACCAAAAGAAGTACCGAGAGCCATAGCAAAAGCACATGATATTTTTACAAAAGTAGGAACTTCTAAAGCACCGATATAGCCACCGCTTAAAAGAGCAAGTGTGATAATCCCCATGGATTTTTGTGCGTCATTAGAACCATGAGCAAATGCCATTAAAGCAGCAGAAATTGCTTGGAGACGATTGCAATTATCATTGACAGTAGCTGGTCTCATGGAATGACAGATAGCAAAAATAATATGTAGTATAATCCAACCAATTGCCATAGCAGCAAGAGGAGAAAGTACTAAAGATAAAAATATTTTTAAGATACCATAGCCATTTAATCCCATAAAACCAACGGAGATGATTACAGCGCCAATGATACCACCAACTAAAGCATGAGAAGAACTACTTGGCATACCAAACCACCATGTTATTAAATTCCAAATAATAGCACCAGCTAAAGCAGCGATAATGATAACTTCATTTACCATAGAAGCAGATTGAACTATATCGCCACCGATGGTTTTGGCAACGCCTGTACTAATCATAGCACCAGCAAAATTTAAAATAGCAGACATAATGATAGCTACTGCTGGAGAGACTGCACGAGTTGATACGCATGTAGCGATTGCATTTGCTGTATCGTGGAAACCATTTACAAAGTCGAAAATAAGAGCTAAGGTAATAACAATAAAAATTAAGATAGAAGCTTGCTCAAGCATACTTCATAACAACTCCTTTTAATGTGTCAGAAATATGTTTTGTTTGATCAAGTGTATCTTCAAGGCATTGAAGAATATCTTTCCATTTTACAAGCGTAATAGGGTCTTTTTCAGTTTTGAATAATGAAGACATTTCACTGCGATAGAGTGTATCTCCTTGACTTTCATAAGTTAAAATGCGATTAGTGCATTCAAGAATTTCATTATGATTTTTACGAATATCTTTTAATAATGCAGTAGCTTTTACTAATTCTTCTGTAGCTTGAATTAAAAGTTTAGATAATTTTGCAGGGCCGTCGGTTTTTGGCTGACCTGCTTCGTACATGATGACGCGTTCAAGGCTACCATGAATATTATCTACACCATCATCTAAGCCATAAGAAAGAGCGAAAATATCTTCGCGATCAATAGGTGTGATAAATACTTGATTTAATTTTTGAACAGTTTCAGAAGTAATATTATCAGCTTGTTTTTCAATAGTTTTTATTTCTTCCATTTTTGTTTGTGCTTTACTGTAATTGATCATTACATCATACATTATTTTTGCACCTTGATTAAAGTATTTAGCATGCTGATTTAGCATATCAAAAAATTCATAATGTTTGTTTCCAATATCAAACATAAATAACCCTCCCGAAAAATTTCAATACTAAAATAAAGTATAGGATTTAAATAAGAAGAATAAATATGTTTTAAATAAAATCTATGTAAAATAAGTGCGATAAATGATGAGTAAAAAATGTTTTTATTTGATATATTTTGAGTGAAAAATATGGATAAAATAGCTTTTCTTTCTTAGAAATAATGGACATCATAAGTTTTCTAAGGTACAATAGAGGTGAGTTTTTTTCTTAATGTACAGGAGGAATAAAATTGTCAGTTAGAAGATTGTATGTTGAAAAACGCCAAGGTTTTGATATTCCCGCTCAAAAACTCTTTGCAGATTTAAAAGAGTTATTTGCTATTGAGGGAATAGAACAAGTAAGAGTTATTCGTCGATATGATATCGAAGGATTAACTGATGAAGAATATACACAGACAAAACCAGTTGTATTTTATGAACCACCAGTAGATGTAATCTATGAAGAAGAATTATCAGATTTTGCAAATGCACGTGTATTTGCTATTGAAGCACTTCCAGGACAGTTTGACCAAACAGCTGATTCAGCTGCACAATGTGTACAGCTCGTTACACAAAAAGAACGTCCTGTTATTCGCAGTGCAAGAGTAATTGTTTTAGTTGGTGAAATTGATGATGAAACTTTTGCCAAAATAAAAAATTACTGCATCAATGCTGTAGAAACAAGAGAAGCTTCTTTTGAAAAGCCAGAAACACTTGCTATGACTATGGAAGAACCTGCTGATGTAAAAATACTAACTGGTTTTATTTCTATGAGTGATAGTCAGCTTATGGATTTACGCAATGAAATGGGCTTGGCTATGAGTGATGAAGATTTGAAATTCTGCCAGGAATATTTTGCTAAAGAAGAAAATCGTGATCCTAGCATTACTGAAATTCGTGTTATTGATACTTACTGGTCTGACCATTGTCGTCATACTACATTCACAACAGCTATCGACAATGTTTCTATTGAAGAAGGTAAATATAAAGATACAATTAAAAATGCTTATGAATTGTATTTAAATGACCGTGAAGTATTAGGTAGAACTCATAAAGATGTTACTTTAATGGATATTGCTGTAATGGGTATGCGTAAACTTCGCGAAGAAGGTAAATTACAAGATTTAGATGTATCTGAAGAAATAAATGCTTGTAGCATTGTTGTAAAAGCCAATATTGATGGAAAACAAGAAGATTGGCTTGTAATGTTTAAAAACGAAACTCACAATCATCCTACTGAAATTGAACCATTTGGTGGTGCGGCAACTTGTCTTGGCGGTGCTATCCGTGACCCACTTTCTGGTCGTTCTTATGTATATCAAGCTATGCGTGTAACAGGTAGTGCTGACCCTCGTCGTAGTCTTGAAGAAACAATTAAAGGTAAATTACCACAGCGTAAAATTACTCGTGGTGCAGCACATGGTTATAGTTCTTATGGTAACCAAATTGGTTTGGCTACTGGACAAGTTCATGAAATTTATCATGAAGGTTATGCAGCAAAACGTCTTGAAATCGGTGCTGTAGTAGCTGCTGCTCCAAAAGAAAATGTACTTCGTTTTGAACCACAACCAGGTGATGTAGTTATTTTAGTCGGTGGACGTACTGGTCGTGATGGTATCGGCGGTGCAACAGGTTCTTCTAAAGAACATACTTTAGAATCTTTGACTCAGTGCGGTGCAGAAGTACAAAAAGGTAATCCTCCAACTGAACGTAAATTACAAAGATTATTTAGAAATCCAGAAGTTAGTCGCTTAATCAAACGTTGTAATGACTTTGGTGCAGGCGGTGTAGCTGTAGCTATTGGTGAATTAACTGATGGTCTTGTAATTGAACTTGATAAAGTTAAGAAAAAATATGATGGTCTTGATGGAACAGAACTTGCTATTTCTGAATCTCAGGAACGTATGGCAGTTGTTGTAGATGCTAAAGATGCAGATAAATTCATAGCTGAATCTGCAAAAGAAAATCTTGAAGCAACACTTGTAGCAACTGTAACTAAAGAACCTCGTCTTGTTATGAATTGGCGTGGTAATGATATCGTTAGCATTAAACGTTCTTTCCTTCAGACAAACGGTGTAAAACAGCATACTGATGCTGTAGTAAAAATGCCAGAAGGCGAAACATATTTTGAACAAGCAAAACAAGTAGAAGGCTCTGTAAAAGATGCTTGGCTTAATACTTTAAAAGATTTAAATGTATGCAGTCAAAAAGGTTTAAGTGAACAATTCGACTCTACAATCGGTGCTAATACAGTGCTTATGCCATTTGGTGGTAAACGTCAAATGACACCTGCAGAAGGTATGGTAGCTACATTACCATTATTAGAAGGTTCTACAAATACAGCTACTGCTATGACATTTGGTTTCAATCCATATCTCATGAGCTGGAGCTCATTCCATGGTGCAGTATATTCTATCGTAGAAGCTATTACAAAAATTGTAGCTATCGGTGGTGATTATGCAAAAGTTCGCTTAACTCTTCAAGAATATTTTGAAAGCCTTGGCAAAGATAGCGAAAAATGGGGTAAACCATTTGCTGCACTTTTAGGTGCATTATGGGCACAGCATAAATTCGGTACAGCTGCTATTGGCGGTAAAGACTCCATGTCTGGTACATTCATGGATATGACAGTACCACCTTCTTTAATCGCTTTTGCTCTTGATATGGTAGAAGCAGATAAAGTTGTATCTCCTGAATTTAAACAAGCAGGACATAAAGTTATCGTAGTTAAAGCAACTCGTGATGAATTCGAAATGCCAGTTATTGATACATTG
>NZ_FOCY01000023.1:0-40483 GCF_900110235.1 Megamonas sp. Calf98-2
GTTCTTGCTCTTTTGTTGGATAAATTCTAACTTTTTTCGCAAGTATCATCTTCTATTAACTCCTTAATCATTTTTTTAGCTTTATTAGCTCTTTTTCCTTGAAGTCTACAACTAAATACAGTAACTATTTGAATTAAATCTTCTACTAACTCTTGTTCTTCAGTTCTCTCTGTATTATCAATAATTTCAATTGTTGTTCCATATTTTGTCTGCAAATTCTCCTATTGAGTAATATTTCATATTATCACCTCAATAGTGCCATATCATAATCTTTAAATAATTTATAGATTTTTATATAAAATTATATATTATTTATAACAGCTTTAAGCCTCCTTCGGTGGTACTGTTTCTTACTATTATTATACGCTATTTCTCGTCAAAATCAACCATTTGTTGTGACAGAGCCTAAAAAATTATAAAAGGCTTTTAATAGATTTTGTCTTCTATTAAAAGCCTTTTTCTATTTAGAATTATTTTTTAATTCCTCTAAAAATTTCTTATCATCTTTGCTTAATTCTACTTTTTCAAGTAAATCTGGTCTATTTGTATACGTAACACGCAAAGATTCTTGTCGACGCCATTTTGCTATTTTAGCATGGTCTCCTGAAAGTAGTACATCAGGTACGCTAAGACCTATATACTCACGTGGTTTTGTATATTGTGGATATTCTAGAAGTCCATTATAAAAAGAATCTGTTGGCGCAGACTCTCCAGAGCCTAATACACCTGGAAGCATTCTTGATACAGCATCGATTACCACCATAGCAGGAAGTTCTCCACCTGTTAATACATAATCACCAATAGAAATTACTTCATCAGCTAAATTTTGTACCACACGATTATCAAAGCCTTCATAATGACCACAGATAAATATTAACTGATCAAAATTAGCAAGTTCTTTCGCTTTTTCTTGAGTGAACACTTTTCCTGTAGGACACATCAATATAACCTTGCTATTTTCAATTTGCGTTTTAGCTTTAACGTCTTCTACAGCTCTAAATAATGGCTCTGGTTTCATCACCATGCCAGCACCACCACCATAAGCTGTATCATCAACTTGATTATGCTTATTAAAAGCAAAATCACGAGGATTTGTTATTTGTATATCTAAAATATTTTTTTCAATCGCTCTTTTAGTAATACTACAACCAAAAACTCCGCCAAACATCTCAGGAAATAACGATAATATATCTATTCTCATAATTACACTTCCTGATTTTCATCCCAAATTACTTTCATAAATCCATCTTCAACATTTATTTCAGTAACTACTTTCTTTAATGCTGGAATTAAAATTTGTCTGCCATCTTTAGCTTTAGTAATATATACATCATTGCTACCAGTTTTCAAAATTTCTGTTATTTCACCTAAAACAACATCATCTTGATTGATTACTTGAAGTCCGATTATATCAAAAGCATAATATTCTCCATCTTCAAGTGGTGGTACATCACTGCGATTTATTTTCAATAATTTATTCGTAAAACGTGCTACTTCTTCACGAGAGTTAACACCTTCTACTTTCATCACTACAAAATTTCCCTGATAGCGAGTAGAAATAATATTTATTTCTTTATCGTCTACATATGCTTTTTTTATAGTATTAAATCTATCCGGAAAATCTGTTAAAGGATATACTTTCATATCTCCTCTAACACCATGAGCTGCACCGATTTTACCAATAATAATCTTTTTATTAGTTGCGGATTTCAATGATTTTTTCATCCTCTACGATAATTTCAGTATTCATAACAGCTGGCATTTTATCGCCAACTTTTACATTAAATACATGTTGCATAGTACCTTGAATAATTTCAGCACCTAAACCTAAATGTTTCATATCAGCAATATCTTGTTCAATTTTAGCTTTTAATTTTAAACCTTTAGCTTTGTCTACTTCCATTTTTTGAACAATTGCTCCGACTTGTTGAATATTATCTTCAGCATGTTCTTCTAAAAATTTTTTCTTTTGAATGTCGATTTTAGATAATTTTAAATCTACTTCTGCTAATTGTTTTTCCATTTTATCTAACATTTTAGCTCTAAATTTTTCAGTAACTTTTACTTTAATTGTTACTGGACATTGTAAAGAAATACTTTCCATAATTATAACCTCACTTTAATTATTTCATTAATCTCATGATATATACTATCATATATATATTATAATGAAAAGATTTTGGATAAAGAGAAAGCCGAAAGTCATAATCGACCTTCGGCTATTTTTATTGCAATTATTCGATGATATCAACTGTAACTTTTTTATTTTCACAGGAAGCTGCAGCTTTCACTACAGTTCTCATAGCTTTAGCTATACGGCCTTGTTTACCAATGACTTTTCCCATGTCAGCTGAAGCTACACGCAATTTTAACAAAACATGATTACCATCAACGATTTCATCAACAGTAACTTGTTCTGGATAATCAACGAGTGATTTTGCTATTACTTCAACAAGTTCCTTCATCTATTTGCCTCTTTCTTATTTCTTAGCATGTTTAGCTGCATCAAATTTAGTCATGATACCTTTTTTGCTAAGTAAAGATTTAACTGTATCTGTAGGCTGAGCACCTTTGAGCATCCAGTCTAAAGTTTTTTCTTCATCAATATTGATAATAGCAGGTTCTTTTGTGGAATCATAGTTACCTAAGATTTCGATGAAACGACCATCACGTGGAGCACGAGAATCTGCTACAACGATACGATAGAATGGACGTTTTTTAGCACCCATACGATTTAAACGAATTTTAACTGCCAATGTTTTCACCTCCTTAAAGTGATTAAGTTATATTATAGAAGGTTTATCTAAAGAAAGGAAGTTTAAAACCGCCTTTTCCTTTTTTACCTTTCTTATTTAACTGTTTCATATTAGACATTTTCTTCATCATTTTTTTCATTTCATCAAATTGCTTTAAGAGCTTATTGACTTCCTGAACTTTTGTTCCACTACCCATAGCGATACGCTTACGGCGAGAACCATTGATGATTTTTGTATTTCTTTTTTCCTCCGGTGTCATGGCTCTAATAATAGCTTCGATATGTTTGATTTCTTTACCATTCATATCGATATCCACATCACCGAGTTTTTTCTTAAGTCCACCCATACCAGGTATCATACCTAAGATATTTTCAAAAGAGCCAAGCTTTCTCACTTGATTTAATTGAGATAAGAAATCATCTAATGTAAATTCATTTTTGCGGAAAGCTTTTTCCATTTTTTTTGCTTCTTCTGCATCAAAAGCAGTCTGTGCCTTTTCAATTAAAGTAAGCACATCACCCATACCTAAGATACGAGAAGCCATTCTATCTGGATAAAATGGTTCTAAGGCTTCTAATTTTTCACCAGCACCCACAAATTTAATAGGGCAACCTGTAACAGCTTTAACGGAAAGCGCCGCACCACCGCGAGCATCCCCGTCCATTTTAGTTAAGATAACACCATCTAAACCTAAATCATTATTGAAGCTTTCTGCTACATTAACTGCATCTTGACCAGTCATTGCATCAACTACTAATAAGATTTCATGCGGTTTTACATCTTCTTTTATAGATTTCAACTCTTGCATGAGGTTTTCATCTATATGAAGTCGTCCTGCTGTATCGATGATTACAATGTCATTAGCATGAGATTTTGCATAATCTATTGCTTCATTAGCGATACGCACAGCATCTTTACAATCTTCTTTAGCAAATACTGGAATATCAATTTGACTACCGAGTACTTGTAACTGCTTGATAGCTGCTGGACGATAGATATCTGCTGCAACCATCAATGGGTGTTTGCCTTGCTTTTTAAACATCAAACCAAGTTTACCAGCAGATGTTGTTTTACCTGCCCCTTGAAGACCTACCATCATGATAATTGTAGGAGCTTTTGGTGAAATGTTTATATGACTTTGAGTCTGCCCCATCAATGCTGTTAACTCTTCGTTAACAATTTTAATAACAGCTTGTGCAGGTGTCAAGGACTCTAAAACTTCTTGTCCTACTGCACGTTCTTTTATTTTTTTAATAAAATCTTTAACTACTTTAAAGTTTACATCGGCTTCTAATAAAGCTATGCGAATTTCTCGCATGGTAGCATTAACATCATCAGCTGTTAATTTACCATGACCACGCAATTTTTTAAAAGTCTCTTGCAAACGATCAGCTAAATTTTCAAAAATCAAATTTATGCCTCCTTGCTATCATTTGTTAACACAGAAATACGTCTTATTATATTATTAAGCCTGTTATCTTCTGATTCCTGCTTTAATGCTAATAAATCAGATAAAATTGACAAAAGCTCTGTTTTTTCTTTTGTCGAACGGGCTGCCAAACCTAATTTATCTTCATATTGCTGCATGATTTGCTCACTGCGACGCAACATGTCATAAACAGCTTGACGTGAAATTCCTAACTCTGTACTTATCTCTGATAGTGAAAAATCTTCGAATAAGTGCATTTGTAGACAACGTTTCTGTTTGTCAGTTAGCAAAGCCCCATAAATATCAAATAAAGCGCTCATGTGCAAAAACTTTTCTAACATTTAAACCACCTGAGCTTTCATTATTCATCAAATTTAATTATGTCCTACGACTTTGATTATTATATATGACAAAAAACAACCTGTCAAGTATTTTTACTTGTCAGGTTGTAAAAAATTTTAACGGCTCAAAACTTCTTGTTTTACTAGCACTTTTTCTTCATATCTATTTTTTTCTACAATTTTAATTGGTTGTTTATCCACAACACTGATAATTAAAAAGCTGATTATGCAGATAATCCATTCAAAATAAATTACATGTGGCAATACATGTATCTGAGGTACAAATTGCCATAAAACCAATCCCATCAAACCTACAACTGTAGTGTAAAATGCTGAATTTTTACGACAAAGACTAGGAGCAAACACAGTAAATAAAAATACTACAGTAAACGCAGTAGTCAAACTTAAACCAATCATCATAGTTTTTAAAATTCCCACTGCATTAAACGCTAACCATAAAGTAGCAAGACCTACTAATAATATAACTAAACGATTTACTTGCAAAAATTTTGCAGTTGTTACTTGTGGATTGATAAAACGTTTATAAATATCCTGAGAAATAAGCGTACCTGCACCTAATAATATTGTACAAGCAGTGGAAACATCTGCTGCCCATAATGCTGCAAGTGTTATCCCTGAAACTACAGGATCTAAGCTCATGATGATTTGAGGAAGTGCCATAGTTGGATTAATATCTGGATATTGAACTTTAGCTGCTAAACCTAAAATAGCTGATAAAAAGCCAATTGGGAAAATCAATGCTCCACCTAAAATAAAGCCTTTTTTTGCTGTTTTAGCATCTTTTGCAGCACAGGCAATCTGTACAGTTCCTTGCAAAGTGAGTGCTTGAGATATCATAATCAAAATCCAACCCAATACTACAGCTAAGCCTAAGCCACCAATAGGACTAAACCAAGAAAAATCAACTACAGGTAAATTATTATTGATATTTACAAGACCACCATTATTATCTACGACAGAAATAGTTGAATATAAAATTCCTAAATAAATTAAGCTAACACTTATCATATTAGACATACCCGAAGACCACAATCCGCCCACAACAGTAATACCGATGAAAACTATAGCACTCATTATCATGCCTGTTTTCATAGAAAATATATCTGGCATAAGTGTTGATAAAATTGCCCCACCTGCTACATATTGAAGTGAAATAATACAAATAAGAATGATTGCTAAACCAATTGCACTTATAAGGCGACCTTTTTTATCATAATAACGTTCAAATAATTCTGGTATCGTAGAGCAACCCATTTGTCTATATTTCCCTGCGGCTAAAATTCCCATAACCACAGCACCGATTGCCCATGCTCCATTGTACCAACCAGCTGCAATGCCCACCTGTGTTGCATTTTCTGCCACACCAACAGTAGAAGCAGCACCTACAGCAAGACCTGTTACATTAAAAGCAATAAGTGATGTAGATAATTTTCTTCCTGCAAATAAATACTCCATAGGATTTTTATTAGCGCGATGTTTTACATAAAAAGATATTGCAAATAATAATACTACATATAAACAGACTATCATTAATTGAATAGACATAGTTTTCATCCTTTCTTATGATGTTAATCAAAATTTTTACTTTAACATCAATCTTTAAATTACTGCAGATTAAATTTTAATTTGTCAAAAACTTAAGTATTATTATCAGCTGATATAAGTTTAAAATAAATTCATCCAACTAAAAAAGCATACAAAAAAGCTCGCCCCTATATAGGGACGAGCTGTTATAACCCGTGGTACCACCCAATTTGCTTTTTTAGCCACTCATTCGGATACTAACATATCCTAGCCCATGATAACGGAGGCACTCCGACAAAACTTACTTAATTAATCTCAATTATTATAATTGTTCAGCCTTGCAACTCTAAGGTGTATTTCAATTTAATTCACTACTATGTCCCACCAAACCATAGCTCTCTGCAAGCTTCATAAATCTACTTTTCCTCTTCACTGTTTTTATCTGTCTATTACTATAACAATAAAATTCATATTTGTCAATGATTATTTATTGTAAACTTGTAAATTAAATGTGTAGTTGTAAATTTATTTTAATTTACTGCTCACTAACTCATGTGTGCGGAAAAAATTATATATAGATTTTGCTATTTGCTCGCTAATTCCTGGTACCGCCATCAATTCATCAACTGAAGCATTTTTTATATTTTGTATCGTTTCAAAATGGTCAAATAAACTTTTTCTTCGCTTAGCACCAATTCCAGAGATATTATCTAATATAGATATCTTATTGCGTTTTGTTCTAAGTTTACGATGATAAGTAATAGCAAAGCGATGAGCTTCATCTCTTATACTTTGCACTAAATATAAAGCATCTGATTGTCGTGGCAAAATAACAGGCTCTGATGATTGTTCTGTAAAAATATATTCAAATTGCTTAGCAAGCCCCACTACAGGAACGCTATAATGACCTGCTCCACGAATAATTTCCAAAGCTGAACTCAATTGACCTTTACCACCATCAATGATTATCAAATCTGGTAAATCATTTTTATCAATGCCTACATATCTGCGAGTAGTTACTTCCCTCATCGACATAAAATCATCTGGTTTTCCTTCAGTAGAATTTATCTTAAATCTACGATAAGAATTTTTATCTGGCTTGCCATCTTGAAATACTACCATAGAAGCTACTGTTTCTGAACCTTGAATATGTGATATATCAAAACATTCCATACGCATTGGTGGCTTAGGTAAATTTAAATATTTTTGTAAATCATAGACAGCACCTAAACTACGAGCCTTCATATCTTTTAATTTTTGCTCTTGCTCTAATAAATATTTTTCTGCATTTTCTTTTGCCATCGTCAAAATATCTTTTTTCACACCACGTTTAGGCAATAAAATTTTTGTCTTTTTCTTTTTTTCTGTCCAAAGCCATTCTTGCAATAATTCTATTTCTGCTATCTCTTCTGGTATCAATATTTCTTTAGGAATATCCACCGCATCATTATAATATTGTTTCAAAAAGGCTGTTATAAGATTTTTTTCATCATCATCTTCATCATTTAATAAAAATTGATTGCGACCTAACATTTTACCATTGCGAATAAAAAATATCTCTATACAAATTCCATAATTAGCTCTAGCGATACCAATAGCATCTATATCACCATCATCTAATAATATCTTTTGTTTTTCCATTATCTTGCGCACAGCTAATAATTGGTCTCTCAATCTAGCAGCTTTCTCAAAATCTAAATTCTGTGCTGCCATCTGCATTTTTTTCGCCAAATTCTGCTCTACAACTTCACTTTTACCTTCTAAGAATAAACATACTCCATCTACCATCTCTTTATAAGTATCTTCATCAATATAATTAGCGCAAGGAGCTAAACATCTTTTTATATGATATTCTAAACAAGGTCTATCTGCTAAATGCTTGCAAGTTCGCAAAGGGAATAATTTACGCAATAAATTTAAAGTTTCCTTCATTGCTGTAGAACTTGTATATGGACCAAAATATCTTGAGCCATCTTTGATAAGGCGACGAGTAGTTACTATTCTTGGATATTTTTCATTCAACGTGATTTTTAAATAGGGATAAGTCTTATCATCACGAAGCATAATATTATATTTAGGATGATGTTTTTTTATCAAATTACATTCTAAAATTAATGCTTCTAATTCATTATCTGTAACTATTGTCTCAAAATCTTCTATATGCGACACCATAGCAATTGTTTTTGCTGAATGATTTCTACTCGATTGAAAATATTGTCGCACACGATTTTTTAAATTAATCGCTTTACCTACATATATAATCTGTTTTTGCTTATTTTTCATCAAATAAACACCTGATTTTGTAGGCAATAATTTTAATTTTTCTTGTAATACTTCATTAATCATCATTTTATATTCTCTTTAATCTAATTATATTTATATTAAAACTCATTGCATTTTTAATTTTAAAGCCAAAATACCCAAATATTCACGAATAGCCATACAAGATGTATTTAAACTACCATTATTAGGTAAGAAATTAAAAATACTAAAGACTAACTCATCACTCATTTGATAATCTGCTACATATGGTGTAGCTTCAATTCCTTCACGTGCAAATATTTCCATTGCTCTTAACAAATGAAAGCCTGATGTAATTACTAATGGCTTAGTAAAATTATATTCTTCCATTATAACTTTGCTATTTTGCACATTCTCTACTGTATTTCTGCTCTGATTTTCTAATATCAAAGCTTGCGAATTTACGCCCATACCTTCAAATATACGCTTTTCAATATCAGCTTCTCGTCCTGTATCTTCAAACACCTTTCCGCCAGATAAAATAATAGGAATATCCAATTCTTTTTGCAATCTCATAACTGTAATCATGCGATTAGCTACATATCCTGAAACTTGCCCTTCGCCATCAATATCTGCTACATTTATCGCACCACCACCTAGCATAATTATCACATCATTTTTATCTTGCTTTAACTGTTCAATAGTTTTATTTTGATAAAAATTCTCTAATGGCTTAACTAAATGATAAGCTATAAAATTTGTAGATAACAAATAAAACAATAAAGTAATCATGCTTAAAATATATTTACCTTTAATCTTTTTCCAGTATAAATAAATATTAAATAAAATCAGAAGTGATATAATTCCTCCCGGTGGAATTATAAAAGCATAAAAAATCTTAACTAAATAAAGCATAAATATACCTCCTATAACGTACTTTTTCCCCTAAAAATTATAAATATAACAAAATCATCGTTAATTTCTTCATTAATTTTCATTGTAAAAATATCTATTATTTGTTATAACAGTATATAAGGAGGGGATTATCATCGAAATTTCTCTAGAAACAATTCAACAGACAGACGAATTAGTTCATCAACTATATCAAACAACACGTGCTATGTCAAAAAGTGTAAACCGTGCATTATACAGTACAAATATCTATGGTTCTGAATGGACTATCTTAAAAACAATTCACGATCAAGGCACTATGACACAGACAGCACTTGCTAACTATTTAAATATTGAACCTGCTACAATCTCTAAAACAATTCGTCAGCTGATGAAAAAAAATCTTATCATGCGTCAAAGTGGTGAGGATAAACGTGAAAAATATATTTATCTCACACCATTGGCGATTGAACAATATAATGAATGGTTTGAAGTTATCGCTCAAAATTGTCGCCGAGTATTAGAAGCTGTCAATGTAGAAGAACAAAAAATACTAATGGGTTTATTGAGCAAAATAAAAAATAAAATCAATGATGACATTTAACTTTTAAAACATAATTATCATAAATAGTATAAATAATAAAGAAGGGCATTATCTTATAAAAGTTAATGCCCTTTTTATTTATCATTTTGTAGCTGCGCGAATAATTGATTGTGCAACTTCTTTTATTGTTTTTCGTTTTGCCATACTATATTTTTGTATTCTACGATAAGCTTCACTTTCAGACAAATTATAAGCCTCCATCAAAATACCTTTTGCTCTATCTAATAATTTTCTCATTTCTAGTGAATTTTTTATATCATCTAATTCACTTTCTAATTGTTTAATTTCATTAAATCTAGATAGTGCAATTTCTATTGCTGGAAACAAATTACTTGGCTTTATTGGTTTTACCAAATAAGCTAGAACACCTGAATTCTTAGCTTTTTCTACAATGTCTTTTTGGCTAAAAGCTGTAAGCAAAATAACAGGAGCTAATTTTTGGTCAGAAATTCTCTTTGCAGCTGTAATCCCATCCATTTCTGGCATTTTTATATCCATAATCACTAAATCAGGTTTTAATCGCTGCGTTAATTCTATAGCCTTTAATCCATTAAAACATTCTCCAACGACTTCATGCCCAGCTTCTTCTAACATTTCTTTCAAATCCATACGAATGATTGATTCATTATCAGCAATCACAATTTTTAACTTAGACATCAACTTCACTCTCCATTAAAAATTTATAGGGAATAGCTATCTTGGCATGAACCCCATTATCATTATATAAGTCAAAAGAACCATTCATATCTCCTTCAATTAAAGTTCTCACAATTTGAAGTCCTAAAGATTTTGTCGGTAAATCAAAAAAAATCTCTGGTAAACCATTACCATTGTCATACAATTCTATTATATAGGCTTCATCACTTTGACTTATTTTAAGACCAATTTTACCATAATTTCTGCCTAAAAATCCATGCTCAATTGAATTTAAAATCAATTCATTTATGATCAAAGCTAAATTACTAGCTTGTTTTGATGGTAAAATTATTGTCTCTCCAATAAATTCTGTCTCCAATTTAAAATGACTATCTAACATATTTTGCTGAATTAATTGCAAAATATTTTTTGTTACTTCCATTACATCTATATTTTCATCACCTTGTTGTGATAAAAATTCATGCACAACTGATATACTTAAAATACGATTTACACTTTCCTTTAAAGCTTCTTTTACTTCCATTGAATTTGAGCGTCTAGCTTGTAATCTAAGTAAACTAGCAATAGTTTGCAAATTATTTTTTACGCGATGATGAATTTCTTGTATCACTGCTGATTTTATTTTTAATTCTTTATCCTTTTTTCTAATTTCAGTAACATCAGATAAAATCACTATACGTGTCAATAAATTGCCTGCTTCATTGATTGGAATGTCTCTTCTAATCAATACTAAATTTCCCACTTCAATTTCTTTTTCATAAGGACATCTAGGCAAAATAGTTTCTTTTCTAATATGTAAAGTCAACTGTCTATCAAAGAGATAACAACCTAACAAATTACTAACACCTAAAACATGATATATTCTTGAAGCTACCATATTAGCAAAAATAATACGTTCATTTTTATCTGTAATGATAATCCCATCTCGTGAAGAAATTGCTCTATACATTTTATTATCTGCTTTTTTAGGCGCATTTTCCAAAATAATAAAGGCAGTTTTCAAAAGACGAGTAAAACCTCTTGTTTGTGTATCTTCATAATTTATCTCAAAACAAATAACAGCTATTACTTCATAATCAACGACAATCGGTATAGTATACATTTGATAAAATTTACCAAAATCTAATTCTCTTTGACCTTCATATTTTGATTTAAATTTAATAGTTTTATCAATTAAAGGCTCTTGTACTTTAGGAATTTCCTTCCCTATCAATGATTGTTTTATAGGATTATACGTAGTATGTGGTTCAAATTCAGAAACAACAGTGAAATAATTTTCTTTTTGGGAAAATGTATACATAGCTACATGTGCATGTACCAAATCAGAAACTAAAGGTAATACTGTATTAATTCTTTGTAAAAAATTAGCTTTCATAGCGGATAAATTAGTAAATTGTCTACAATTATTCAAAAAAGACATTATTCTTCACTTCACTTTCTTTAATTTATGCTTTTATTTATTTTTATAAAGAAAAAAGGAGACCTATCGTCTCCTTTGTATTAAATTAAATTATGTTTAATTTAATTTATGTAATTATAAAACTCTACGTGCTCCAATATAGCAAGATGCCCAATAAGAACTACTTAAAGAATCGACAACTACTCCACGGCTAGAAGAAGCATTAATAAAATTACCATCACCCATATAGATACCTACATGAGATGCTCCATAAGTATAAGTAGAGAAAAATACTAAATCACCAGGCATAAGGTTATCATAAGATACTGGTGTACCTATTTCAAATTGTACATCTGCTGTACGTGGAAGAGAAATACCAGCTGTAGCAAAAACATAACGCGTAAAACCAGAACAATCAAAACCGCTTGGAGTTGTACCACCAAATACATATGGCACGCCAATATAATTCAAAGATGAATTAATGATACGTTTTGCAATGTAATTAGAACTACGGCTTACTACAGGCATGTTACGTCCCATCAATGTTTGATATGTCATAGCGCCAACTAAACCATCATTATCCAAACCATTAGCTGATTGGAATGCTGCCACTGCAGCTTGTGTAGCTGGACCGAAATCTCCATCTGCTGTTACATCATAACCCTGACTTGCCAATGCTGCTTGAATTTCAGCGATTTCTGCACCTTGGTCTCCTAAACGGAAAGAAGATGCGCTAGCAATAGCACTCATACAGATCAAACACAAAGATAAAACTAAAACACGGACAACTTTACTCAAAAAAAAGACTCCTCTCAAAATCGCCTACGAGGTTAGCTGACGGGTTAGGACAGAGAAGGAAAGACTATCCATCTAAAATTTCAGTAAATTCTACCAAAATAAATTAGATTCACCCCAAAAAATTGGTTCTCCCGCTCCTGAGCTGGATTCGGCTTTCTATTTTTATTTTTTTATTACGCTCATAATCTATATTTTACACTATTTTATTAAAAACCTCAACCTATAATCAATAATTTTTATCATTTAGTTTAGTTCCTATATAATAATAACTAAACTAATTTCAACTATTTTTATTATACTTAAGAAATTTTTTATTTAATTAAACAAAAGACATTGACATTTTGTCTAAATAGTGATACATTCTTAATTAGAAGTTAGCACTCACTATTATAGAGTGCTAACAATAGGGGTGAAAGAAATGCTAGATGAAAGAAAGCAACGCATTCTCCGAGCCATTGTAGATGACTATATATCTACTGCAGAGCCAATAGGCTCCCGAACAATTGCTAAGAAATATAGTTTGGGAATTAGCCCTGCGACAATTCGTAATGAAATGGCAGATTTAGAGACACTTGGTTATATCAAGCATCTCCATACCTCATCTGGGCGTATCCCCTCATCAAAAGGTTATCGTTTTTATGTTGATGACTTATTAACATTAGAACAAATGTCGGAGAATGAGATATCTCTTATCAATAATTGGTATGCTACTAAGGTACGTTCTGTTGAAGAAATTTTCCGTGAAACTTCACGTATAATCTCTCAACTGACAAAAAATGTATCTTTAGTTTTAGCTCCACAATTAACGCAAACAGCTTTTCAGTATTTGCGATTTTTACCACTTAATGAACATCAAGTAATAGCTGTCATCATGACAGATGCTGGTTTTATTGATAACAAAATTATCGATATTCCAAGTGGTATTTCTTTTGAGGATTTTGATAATATCGCTAGTATCTTTAATCATTATCTCAAAGGTAAGCGTCTATCAGATATTAGTATGGCATCAATTCGCAAAATTCGTGGTGAAACTGTTAATTCCACAGTTTTTAATGCTATCATTAATATTATAGATGAAGCATTAGCCAAAGATAAGCAAGAACGACTTTATCTAGGTGGTGCAAGAGAATTAATGGAACAGCCTGAATTTCATAATATAGATAAAGTAAAAAAACTATTATCTATGTTTGAAGAAAAACAACTTTTATATGATATTTTACATGCACAAAAAGATGAAAGTTTAGCTGTTACCATTGGTCAAGAAAACAAATATAATGATATTAAAGATTGCAGTATTATCAGTGCCACATATCATTTAGATGGTAAACCAATTGCCACATTAGCTGTTTTAGGTCCAACACGTATGGATTATGGCAAAATAATTTCTTTATTAAAATTTATGAATGCTAATCTTGCTGATATTTTCCATAGATTTCATTTGTAATCTATAAAGATTAAACTATTTATTATTAACTAAGAAGGTGGTTGATTCATGGCTACTCCAGAAGAAACTAAAGAAACTATGCAGACTGAAACTACTTCTGATAATGAAGTTAAAGAAACAGTAGAAGAAACTACTACTGAGACTGCTGTAGAAAATGATGAAGCAACTTTTGATACAATAAAAAAAGAACTTGAAGCTCAAAAAGAATTATTACAGCAAAGCAAAGACCACTATAAAAGATTGCAAGCTGATTTTGCAAACTTCCGTCGTCGCAATGAAAAAGAACGTGAAGAATTATCTAGTGTAGTCCTTCAAGGATTAATTAAAGATTTATTACCTATCATTGATAATTTTGAACGTGCTTTAGCTGTTGAAGGAGCTGCTGGTACTCCTCTTCATGACGGAATTTCCATGGTTTACAACCAATTAATGGAATCTTTGAAGAAAAATGGTCTTGAAGTTATTAAAGCTGCTGGTGAAAAATTTGATCCTAATTTCCATCAAGCTGTAATGCGCGTTCAAGACCCTGAAAAAGAAGATGATACCATCGAAGAAGAATTCCAAAAAGGTTATATGGTACAAGGTCGAGTAATTCGCCCAAGTATGGTAAAAGTTGTAGCTAATTAATCATTTAATTAACTATAATTAATATAAAATATTTTATTAAATTGCATAACACTTATATTTATATATAGATGTTTTTAGGAGGAATTTATAATGTCCAAAGTAATTGGTATTGACTTAGGTACTACTAACTCTGTAGTCGCTGTTATGGAAGGTGGCGAACCTACAGTTATTACAAACCCAGAAGGTAGCAGACTTACTCCTTCAGTTGTAGGTTTCACAAAAGATGGTGAACGTCTTGTAGGTCAACTTGCAAAACGTCAAGCCGTTTCCAATCCAGATAGAACAATCGCTTCAATCAAACGTCATATGGGCGAAGTTAATTATAAAGTAAATATTGATGGTAAATCTTATACTCCACCAGAAATTTCTGCTATGATTCTTCAAAAATTAAAAGCTGATGCAGAAAAATATCTTGGCGAAAAAGTAACTCAAGCAGTTATCACTGTTCCTGCTTACTTCAACGATAGCCAACGTCAAGCAACTAAAGATGCTGGTAAAATCGCAGGTCTTGATGTTCTTCGTATCGTAAACGAACCAACTGCTGCTGCTCTTGCTTATGGTCTTGATAAAGGTGAAGATGGTACAATCTTAGTATTCGACTTAGGTGGCGGTACATTTGATGTATCTATCCTCGAACTTGGTGATGGCGTATTTGAAGTAAAATCCACTAATGGTAATACTCATTTAGGTGGCGATGACTTTGACCATGCAGTAATGAATTGGATGGTAGAAGAATTCAAAAAATCCAACGGCATTGACTTATCTCAAGATAAAATGAGTGCTCAACGTCTTATCGAAGCTGCTGAAAAAGCAAAAATCGAACTTTCCAGCATGACTTCTACAAATATCAACTTACCATTCATCACTGCTGATGCAACAGGTCCAAAACACTTAGATTTAACTCTTACTCGTGCAAAATTTGATGAATTAACAGCAGATCTTGTTGAAGCTACAATCGAACCAACTCGTAAAGCTATGGCTGATGCTGGTTTATCCGTTTCCGAAATCGATAAAATCATCTTAGTTGGTGGTTCTAGCCGTATCCCTGCTGTTCAAGAAGCTATTAGAAAATATCTTGGTAAAGAACCAAATCATGGTGTAAACCCTGATGAATGCGTTGCAGTAGGTGCAGCTATTCAAGCTGGTATCTTAGCTGGTGAAGTTAAAGACGTATTACTTCTTGATGTAACTCCACTTTCCTTAGGTATTGAAACATTAGGTGGTATTTGCACAAAAATCATTGAAAGAAATACTACTATTCCTACTTCTAAAAGCCAAGTATTCTCTACAGCTGCTGATAATCAGCCTGCAGTTAGCATTCATGTTCTTCAAGGTGAACGTGAAATGGCAGCAGACAATAAAACTCTCGGTCGTTTCGATTTAACAGACATTCCACCAGCTCCAAGAGGAGTTCCTCAGATCGAAGTTAAATTCGATATCGATGCTAACGGTATCGTTCATGTATCTGCAAAAGACCTCGGTACTGGTAAAGAACAAAATATCACTATTCAATCTGATAGCGGTATGAGCAAAGAAGATATCGACCGCATGGTCAAAGAAGCTCAAGCTCATGAAGCTGAAGATAAAAAACGTAAAGAAGAAGTAGAAACTAGAAATAATGCTGATTCTTTAGTATTCCAAGCTGAAAAAGTAATCAAAGATTTAGGCGATAAAGCTGATGCTAATACTGTAGCTAAAGTAAAAGATGGCATTGAAGGCGCTAAAAATGCTCTCAAAGGTACAGATATTGAAGCAATCAAAAAAGCTATGGAAGAATTACAAAAACCTCTTTATGAATTAAGCGCAGCTGCATATCAGCAGGCTCAGCAAGCTCAACAACAAGCTGGCGGAGCAGGTGCTAATGCACAGCAACAGACTCAGACAAAAGATGATGACAATGTTGTTGACGCTGATTTTAAAGATGTAACTGATAAATAATTTAAGTTTAATTAATATAAGAAATATTAATATAAGAAATTCGATGCACATAACTCCAGTTAATCCTTAGCTGGAGTTATGTCAATTAAGCATAAAATCTTTATTTAGGTTTAGGTGGTGCAAAGTGAGTACAAAACGCGATTATTATGAAGTCTTAGGCGTAAGTAAAAATGCTACAGAAGCAGAAATAAAAAAAGCCTACAAAAAAATGGCTCGAAAATATCACCCTGACCTCAATCGTGATAATCCAAAAGAAGCCGAAGAAAAATTCAAAGAAGTAAATGAAGCTTATGAAGTTTTATCCAATCCACAGAAAAAAGCTCAATATGACCAATTTGGTCATGCAGCTTTTGATGGTACTGGTGGAGCTGGCGGTGGCTTTGGCGGTTTCGGCGGTTTTGGTCAAGGTGGCTTTGGTGGAGAAGGTTTTGGCGATATCTTTGACATGTTCTTTGGCGGTGGTGGTGCTGGCGGTTCTGCTCGCCGTCGTGGCCCAGAACGTGGTTCTGATTTACGCTATAATTTATCTATTTCCTTTGAAGAAGCTGCATTTGGTAAAACAGTAGAACTCCATATTCCTCGTACAGAAAAATGTTCTAGTTGTAATGGTACAGGTGCTGCTGCTGGTACCCATCCTGAAACTTGCCCTGATTGCCATGGTACAGGTCAAGTACAATTCACTCAAAATACACCATTTGGTCGCATGGTAAATCAGCGTACTTGTTCCCGTTGCAGTGGTACAGGTGAAATCGTTAAAACACCATGTAAAGATTGTAATGGTAAAGGTGTTAAATCTGTTCGCTCTAAAGTTGAAGTTAAAATCCCTGCTGGTGTAGATACTGGAAACCGTATCCGTGTAGCTGGCGAAGGTGAAGCAGGTGTTCGTGGCGGCTCTACTGGTGATTTATACGTATATATCACAGTAAAAGATCATAAATTCTTTAAACGTGAAGGCACTGAAATCATCTGCGAAGTTCCTATCACTTTTGTACAAGCTTCCTTAGGCGATACTATAGAAGTACCAACTCTTGATGGTAAAGTAGAAATGAAAATACCAGCTGGTATTCAGTCTGGTACAATAATGCGCTTAAAAGGAAAAGGTATTCCATTCCTTCGCGGTGCTGGTCGTGGCGATCAACATGTTCGCATTAAAGTTTTAACTCCACAAAAACTTACTGACAGACAAAAAGAACTTCTTCGTGAATTTGCTGGTATTAAAAATGATAAAGCAAATCCAGAACAAGAAAGCTTCTTTAAGACTTTAAAAAATCTCTTTAAATAAAAAAATGACTCCTAGTAATTATAACTAGGAGTCATTTTTTATTATTTATTTTTATCTATAAATTCTAAAGCCATTTCCGCATTTGACCTTGCTAAACTACGCAATTTAGCCATTCGCTTCAAATTCTGATTGCGATATATTTCTTTATTATTCCATTTAGCATTAATTTCTTGCATCAAAGCTTCCACTGTTACATTCTCTAAATCGCCTACAACATCTTCATCAATGGATTTTAAAAATCTATCAATTTTAGGATCATATGATATACCTATCATTGGCGTGCCCATCACACCTGCAAAAATCAATGCATGAAGGCGAATGCCAATCATTAAATCCATGTTTCCTACTAATGACATTAATTCCCTTGTTGTAAAATCTTCTTTCAAGATACATGCCGGCTGTTTCATTTTAACTACAATTTTTTTAGCAGCCTTTACATCTTCTGGATATTGCATTGGCATAAAAACAATCTGAGCATTTAATTTCGTTACTGCTTCATCAGCCACTTCTGCTAAGACGTCTTTATAATGTTGCCATTCACGCCATTCACGCACAGATATACCAATTATCGGCTTAGTGAGTGAAATATGTGATTTCTTAAAAATCTCTCGCCCACTTTTTTTATCTACTGCATTTATTGCTAACACTGGATCTGCTGTAGCTTTTATCGGTGGTTTTACAATCTTAAGCATATCCAATTCTTTTAATGAATCTTTATCGCGAACTGTAATCAAAGCACTATGATTACCAAACCATCTCATCAAGCGTCTTGCGAATTTACCATAAATAGGGCCAATACCTTGAGCATATAACATTATTGGTGTATGAACTAATTTAGCTAAAAATAATACACCCATATAATAATATAAGCTTCGACCGCTAGTTACATTTTGTAATAAGCTACCGCCACCACTTATAAGTAAATCCGCCTTTTTCAACACTTTCAAAATATCTACTACATTTAACCAATTAACTGCATCAACACTATGGCGTTTTCTTGTATATTCTGGGTCTGATGAAATAACTGTAATATGAAGTTTTGGATTAAGCTCTGAGAATACTTCTAACATTGCAGATAGCATAGCTTCATCGCCTGCATTTTTAGAACCATAATACCCAGAAATTACAATATTATTCATTCAAAGACTTACTCCTATCTGATGAAGATGCAATATATTGCCATAAATACAATGCACCCATGACAACACAGCCTATGACAGCACCCCATAAAGCACCATCAAAGCCTCTCATTAATGACATAAATACCGGCGTACGCATATGTGCAAAAGTTTCTACCATAGAACCTTGTCCAATAGTCGCTACTATAGATAAAATAAAGAAGATAGCTGCTGGCCACTTACGATACCATGCCATGATCATTATTATAAGCGCTGGATGACCAATAAAAATTTCTTTTGAACGAGGTCTTGCATAAAACGCTTGTTCTAAGAAAGCTCTTATTTTCAATTCTATGCCAGGAACAGGAACGCCAGCTGTATGACCGGAACGACCGATAAAGATAACAGCTACAATCATAGCTATCAAAAATCCTACTAAAGCTTTTACAGATACAGTCATATTCAATATACGTTTAGCCTGTTCTTTAAAAGCTGGTGGTGTTAATAAATTATCACCGAATATATCAAAACGTTGCATAAAGGCTATAGCCACTAAAATAATTGGCAATACAAATGTTAACTTGATACCACGGAAAATACTCATTTCCAAGAAGAATTCTACATCAGATAAAATACCAGATAAGAACATTGCCCCCATCATAGAAACAACACTTGCACAGACAATAGCTTTCACTGCTTTTAATAATAATGGACCAAATTTTAATTTACCAATTAGATGATTTCTACGAATTACATCTAATTGACTTATCATACCAATAGCAGGGAAAACATTTGCCGCAGCTAAAGCAGCCATTATACGAATTGTAGAGCCCTTTCCTATCAATACTGGAACAGCTGTTATTACAAAGCAGATTGCTAATAAAATATACTGTTTTTTATTTGATAAGCTTGGATAAACCAAAGAAATATACAATACACAAGCACTACAAATACCTAAAAGCATTATAACTTGTAAAATTGTATTGCCAAAAAATGGCTCAAAATGACTAGCAGACCCAATAGTGAAACCTTTAGATTCAAGTTTTGCTTTTGTATCTGAAATATATTTCATATTTGTAGCTAATAAGGACATATCACCTTCAGGTTTTTCATAAATACGCATTAAATCTATACGTATATTACGTTCTTCATCAGTGTTTGCCCAACGCTCAACAGCTACATCCATTTTCAATTTTGGCTGTTCATCTTTTGGTATAGTATATAATCTAGCGACTTTATAGTCTAAACCTCTAGCAATATCATATAAACCATCTTGTGGATAAAATTGCAATTGTGTAACATGTTCAATCATACCAAGAGTGATATCTCTTTCTTTCATCAACTCAATAGTACGTTCAGTATTATGCAAACCACCTAATGTTTCAGAACCAGAAAATACTATTTCTGATATTTTGAAATCCTTTAAACGGTCAAAAACTGCATTGATATCATCATCTGTTACATTCTTATAGTTACTAGGTCTAGCCAACACATAAAAACCTGCATCATTAACAGCCTTCATTTCATCAGTTGGCATTCCTAAATTCATTTTTAATAACTCTGTATAATTAGCTTTTACTGCTAATATTTCTTGATTTCCTAAATCTAGAACATTTACTCTCTCTTTGCCTAAGCGTCTAAATAAATCTTCTTTTACTTCTGTATATGTTTGCTTATCATGTCCTACAACATATACTTCGTCAGCTTTTATAGTACCTTGCTGAACTAAAGTACGCCATGCAGGATCACTTAAAGTTCCACTATAATAATTTTCTAGTACAGAACTACCTGCAATAGCCATAGCTTTGCCATTTTTATTCAATTTTTCAAATGTAGTTTCATATACAGCAAGTGAAGAAATGCCTGCCTGTTTTGCTTGAGATAATACTTCCTCTACTGGTATTCCTTCTAACTGAGCTAATTTAACCATATCTTCATAATCAATGGCTAAATCCACTGTCATATTTGCTTTTTCTACACTATTACGTTGAATATTTACACCAATAGCAGCTATTAGGCCAATTATTATACAAACAATCAACAAACGATTATATTTAAACTTTGTCAATCTCTATTCCACCTTACTTATTACTTATTGATGCCTGCCTCAATAAGTACTTGACCATTTTGCTGTTCTACTCTAGTAAATTTTGCACCTTCTAATGGTAATTTATCTGTTGAAACTAAGAATATATCTTTGGTGAAACTTATACCAATTTTACCAAACAATCTGTTTTCTGTATTAGCATCTGTAATGCGGAAAAGTAAATTTTTTCCTTCCACTACAATAATACCTTTTACATTGATAGTTGCTTCTTGCCCTAAGAAAGAAATTTTTCCTGTAGCTTCAACATTATCAGGTGTAATTTTTACTGCTATATCAGAAATTTTATCTACTTCTTTTGCTAATAATTGGGCTAAATTATTTTCATCGATTAGACCTGTTATTGTTAAATTATCAGCTGAGTTTATCACCAATCTACGAGCTAATAATAAATCTTGTACGCTAATCTCTATATTTTCGCCCTTTAAAGATAACTCATTTAAATTTACTTTATCTAATTTTATATTTGTAGCTTCAATATCTATATTATCTACTTGACCAAATAGCATCATAAAGCTAGGTGATGTTTCTATATTGGCATTAACAGAATCAGTTTGCAAACTTCTTTCTATACGTCCAGATATTTGATTACTTATATATGTTGGTAATATATAAGTTGCACCTGCCAATGCTATTACAACTACAAGGATTAAACCAATTAATAATTTTCGCAAATTCAAGATACCTCGTATTTTAAATTATATGATTAGCTTTTGCATGTAGATAAGATTCAATAAATTTATTGATATCTCCGTCCATTACGCCTTGTGTATCACTTGTTTCTGTATTTGTTCTATGGTCTTTTACTAAGTTATATGGGTGGAACACATAAGAGCGAATCTGACTACCCCATTCAATTTTTTGCTGGTCACCTTCAAGTGCTGCAAGTTCTTTTTCTTTCTTCTCCATTTCAAGTTCAAAAAGTCTAGCACGAAGTAAACGCAAACATTGTTCACGGTTTTGTAACTGAGAACGTTCACTTTGACATTGTGCTACAACACCTGTTGGAATATGTGTCATACGTACAGCAGAGTCAGTTTTATTGATATGCTGTCCACCTGCACCACTTGCACGATAGGTATCTACACGTACATCAGCCATATTGATATCCACTTCTACATCATCATCAATTTCTGGCATAACATCACAAGCAGAGAAAGATGTATGTCTACGAGAGTTAGCATCAAATGGAGAAATTCTAACTAAACGATGAACGCCTTTTTCTGATTTTAAATAGCCATAAGCATTATGACCTTTAATCAATAAAGTAACAGATTTTACCCCAGCTTCATCACCTGGTAATAAATCTGCTGTTTCTACGCTAAAGCCATTGCGTTCTGCCCAACGTCCATACATGCGTAATAACATCTGTGTCCAATCTTGCGCTTCTGTTCCGCCAGCACCTGCATGTAGAGTCAAAATTGCATTATTAGCATCATATTTTCCTGATAATAATAATTCTAATTCCAACTGTTCTATAGCTTCATTGATTTCTTTAATCTCTGCTTCTACATCATCGCAAACAGTTTCATCTTTATCTTCCATGCCCATTTCCCATAAAATCTGCATTTCTTCAAATTTATGGAGAATGTTTTTATATTTGTCTACACCAGCTTTGACACCATTTAATTCTTGAGTGATTTTTTGGGCTTGGTCTGGATCGTCCCAAAAAGTAGGTTCACCCATTTTATATTCTAGCTCAGCAATTTTTTCTTCTTTGCGAGCGATGTCAAAGTGAATCCCCCATTTCAGTGAGCTTTTTTTCTATCGCTACAATCGTAGTGTGTAAATCTTCTAGCATCATTTCACTTCCTTTTTTATTTTTAACTAAAATAAATAAAATTATTTATAGGCAAAAGCTCTATTAAATTAAATAAAAATAGAGCTTTTCCTTATCATTATATATTAATTATTTATTTTTGCCACAACAGTTTTTATATTTTTTACCGCTACCACAAGGACAAAGGTCATTTCTACCTATATTATTGCTTTTTGCCTGTGGAGATTTAGAAATACTTTCACCATGATTTACAGTTGCATTTTTCAAACGGTCTTCTGGCTGTGGTTGTTCACGAACAACATTTACACGATACATCAATTTTGCAATATCTTCTTGAATATTATCGATCATTGCTTGGAACATATCATGACCTTCAATTTTATATTCAACTAATGGATTTCTTTGACCATAAGCACGCAAGCTAATACCTTCACGAAGCATATCCATATGATCTAAATGTTCCATCCATTTATTATCTACAACTTTAAGCATAATGATGCGTTCTAAATCACGCATTACTTCACTACCGAATAATTTTTCACGATTATCATAATTATCTTTAGCCACTTTATATAAAGTTTCTTTTAATTCATCACGACTCATCGCTTCTAATTGTTCTTTTACTAGAGTTCCTTTTGGTGCATAAATATCTTCTGCTTCTTGGATTAAACCTTCTAATGTCCATTCTTCTGGATAAAATTTTTCATTAGCATATCTATCCATCTGACTGTCAATTATACGTTTAACCATTTCAATGATATTTTCATAGAGATTTTCACCAAGTAAAATCTTACGACGTTGGTCATAGATAACTTCACGCTGTTGATTCATGACATCATCATATTCAATGACATGTTTACGAATATCGAAGTTACGTGCTTCAACTTTTTTCTGTGCCTGTTCAATGGAACGAGTAACTAATTTATGTTCAATAGGATCATCTTCACCCATGCCAAGTTTTTCCATGATATTGGCGATATTGTCAGAACCAAATAGACGCATTAAATCATCTTCTAAGGATAAGAAGAAACGTGATGCACCTGGGTCACCTTGACGACCAGCACGACCACGTAACTGATTATCAATACGACGAGATTCATGACGTTCTGTACCAATTACATAAAGACCGCCAACTTCTGCTACGCCTTCACCTAAGCTGATATCTGTACCACGACCAGCCATATTAGTGGCAATAGTTACAGCACCTTTTTGACCTGCGTCTTTGATGATTTCAGCTTCCATTTCATGATATTTAGCATTCAATACTTTATGGTCTATACCTTGACGTTTTAACATTGCACTTACTTCTTCAGATTGAACGATAGAAGTTGTACCTACTAAGACTGGCTGACCTTTAGCATGACATTCTTTTATTGTATTGATTACTGCTTTCATTTTAGCTTTTTTAGTTTTATAAATAACATCAGGATAATCAATACGTTTAATAGGTTTATTTGTAGGCACTACAATTACTGGTAATTTATAAATCTTTAAGAATTCATTTTCCTCTGTTTTTGCTGTACCTGTCATACCAGCCAATTTTTCATACATACGGAAATAATTCTGGAAAGTAATTGTTGCTAAAGTTTGAGATTCACGCTGAATTTTTACACCTTCTTTAGCTTCAATAGCTTGATGTAAACCTTCAGAATAACGTCTACCAAACATCAAACGACCTGTAAATTCATCGACAATGACGATTTCACCATCACGAACAACATAATCGCGGTCGCGTTTCATCATTGCTTTAGCACGAAGTGCTTGTGTAAAGCAGTGAGACATTTCTATATTAGCACTATCATATAAGTTTTTAATATTTAATGCTTTTTCTACTTTTGCTACAGCAGAATCATTAGGAGAAACTGTCTTTTCTTTTTCATTTAAAACATAATCTTCTCCTTCTTTTAAATTTGCTACAGCTTTTGCCATGATAGCATACATATCAGTAGATTTTGCACCAGGACCAGAAATAATAAGTGGTGTTCTAGCTTCATCAATTAAAATACTATCTACTTCATCGATGATAGCATAATTTAATTCACGTTGTACCATCTGTTCTTTAGATACAACCATATTATCTCTTAAATAGTCAAAACCAAATTCATTATTTGTACCGAAAGTAATATCGCAATTATAAGCAAATTTACGAGAAGGGAAATCCATATCATGAGTGATTAAACCAACTGTTAATCCTAAAGAACGATATAATCTACCCATCCATTCGCTATCACGTTTTGCCAAGTAATCATTAACTGTAATCATATGCACGCCTTTACCAGTTAATGCATTTAAATATACAGCTAATGTAGCTACTAATGTTTTACCTTCACCTGTACGCATTTCAGCGATTTTACCTTCATGTAGGCAAATACCACCAATCATCTGTACATCAAAATGACGCATACCAAGCACACGTCTAGAAGCTTCACGAACAGTTGCGAAAGCTTCTGGCAAAATACTATCTAAAGATTCACCATTTGCTATACGGTCTTTAAAATCACTTGTTTTTCCATATAATGAGCCATCGCTCAGCTGTTTCATTTGCGGTTCTAAAGCGTTTATTTTTTCTACAATACCGCGCATACGGCGAATTTCACTTTCATTATTATCGCCTAAAAATCTTTTAATAAAGCCGAACAAAAATCTCAACCCCTAACAAAATCATATTTTAATGTAGTATAACTAAAACATCTAAATCTATTTATCCTAAAAAATCTAAGATAATTTACTATCTACAAACTAAAATATTATAGATGTAAAAATTATATACAAATAAAACTACATCAAATTTTATCAAACAATGCTTAATAAGTCAAAGATAGTCATTATTTTATTTACTTATTTATATAAAAAAATCGAGCTAATTAACTTAGCCCGATTTTATCTCAATGTATTATTGTCTACCTAAAATATATTATACACCAGACTCAATTAAACCATATTTACCATCTTTACGTTTGTAAACAACGTTAACATCTTCAGTTTTATCATCACGATATACGAAGAAATCATGGTTTAATAAATTCATCTGCATAATAGCTTCTTGAACATCCATAGGTTTTACCACAAAACGTTTTGTTTTAATAACAACTGCTTCATCTTCTTCAACAGGTTTTGCAGGTGGAGTCATCATTTCAGTTCTGATACTACCTTCACGGAAACGTTTTTCCAATTTAGTTTTATATTTACGAATCTGACGTTCAATTTTTTCGATAACTAAATCAATAGATGTATACATATCCATTGTTGCTTCCTGTCCACGTAATAAAATTCCCTGAACAGGTACAGTAACTTCTACAATATGACGGTCTTTTGATACTGTAAGAAGGACGGTAATTTCTCCAACATTATCGAAGTATTTTGTTACTTTTCCTACTTTCTTTTCTACATAATCGCGAAGTGCTGGAGTGACTTCAATGTTTTTGCCTCTAATAGTGAATGTTGCCATATGCATTCATCCCCTTTTCTGTATCTTTGATTATATATATTCTACAACTACTATTTCTATTCCTTCTATTTTTTATAAAAATTTTAAAAAATTTTTACAAATTTTATGTATTATTGATTTATACTAATTAATTATCTATATATCTCAATATTTTCTCCTAATAATTTAATAATCTTCCATTATCATTCCATTCTCCATACATAATACCTTTCTTTGTATTTTCAATTAATTTTTCTAATCTTTTTTGAAATAATTGAGGATTTTTCTTTTTTATTTGAATAGTATCTATGCGTACACGTTGATATAATGATGGAAACTTATGGAAATTTGCCCAAACTATCTCATCTTTTTTCAATGCTTCTAATATATCTATATCAATATTAAATCCCTTTTCCGATATATCTGGTAATACTTTTTTACCTGCTTGTGTCATTTTTCCTAACTTTTCCATTCTTCGACAACGTTCTTTATTCAATTCCGACCAGATAGAGCCTTTTTTTCGTGGAGATAATCTTTGTATTGTTATTCCATTATCAAGTTTTTTTACCGTACTATCTATCCAACCAAAGCACAAAGCTTCCTCCACAGCATCTATATACCAAAATGTATCATCATTTTGTGGCTTACCTCGTTTTACTATCACCCAACATTCTTTTTGTGTTTCATAATTATTTTCTAGCCATAGTCTTAATTCTTCTTTATTTTTAGCCTTTAATATATTTATAGGTTTTACTTCTTTTATCTTATAAATACTCCATTTTGATTATTTTCGATAAATTTTATTATACATCACTAGATAATAATTTATACCTAATTTTATTCTGTTCAAATTAACTAAAAAGCTTTATAATATGCTATAGAATAGGAGAGATAAAAATATGTTAGATACTGATTTATGTTGGTGTGGCAGTAATAAAGCATATAAAGACTGCCATAAACAATTTGACGAACACTTAAATTCCATTAAACTAAAGGCATTCAAAGGTCAAAAAAGACCACCTCGCAATATTATAAAAAATGAAAAAGATATTGAAGGTATTCGCAAAAGTGGCATTATAAATAATGGTGCTCTTGATTTAATAGCTTCTAAAATTTGTGCTGGCATGGATACAGAAACTATCAATTTATTAGCACATAATTATATTGTTGAACATGGCGGTATTCCTGCTTGCTTAAATTATGAAGGCTATCCAAAAAGTATCTGCGTATCTATTAATAATGTAGTTTGTCATGGTATTCCTAGTCGCGACATCGTTTTAAAAGATGGCGATATTGTAAATGTAGATGTAACTACTATTCTTGATGGATATTATGCTGATGCTTCTCGTATGTTTATGATAGGTAATGTTTCTGATAAAGCAAGAAAATTAGTAGAAGTTACTAAAGAATGTATGGAAATCGGTATTAAAGCTATTAAACCATGGAGCTTTGTTGGTGATATCGGAGCTGTCGTTGAACATCATGCACATAAACACGGCTATTCTGTAGTTGAAGATTTAGGTGGTCATGGTGTTGGTAAAAAGTTCCATGAAGAACCATTCGTAGCTCATTTTGGTAAAAAAAATACAGGTATGCTTCTCGTTCCTGGTATGGTTTTAACTGTTGAACCAATGATTAATATGGGTGCTCGTCATGTAGTCTTAGACCCAGTAGATGAATGGACAATCTATACAAAAGATGGCTCTTTATCTGCACAATGGGAAAAAACTGTATTAATCACTGAAACTGGTACAGAAATACTTGCTGATTAATACTCAAATTATTAAACTAAAAATGCTTCCTGCTACAAATACAGGAAGCATTTTGTAATATTGCTTAAATTTTATTAAAGGGGTTTTGTAATGACTAATAAACCAATTATTAGTATGGAAAAAGTATTTAAAAAATATGAAAATAATGCTCTAGCTCTAAATGATATAAATGTAAAAATTCATAAAGGGGAATTTGTTTTTATCGTAGGTCCAAGTGGAGCTGGTAAATCCACCTTTATGCGCATGCTTTTACATGAAACCTTACCTACTTCTGGAACAGTTATCATAAATGGATATAATATCACTAAAATGAAACGACAAGATATTCCTTATTTACGTCGTAGTCTAGGTATTGTTTTCCAGGATTATCGCCTTTTACCAGATAAAACGGTTTATGAAAATATTGCCTTTGCTATGCGAGTTATCGAAGCGCCTCGCCGTCTAATACAGCATAGCGTAAATAGTGTTTTAGATGTCGTAGGTTTGAAAGATAAATATAATTGTTTTCCTCATCAATTATCCGGTGGTGAACAGCAACGTGTAGCTATAGCTAGAGCTATCGTCAATCAACCTGCTATCGTCATTGCTGACGAGCCAACAGGAAATCTTGACCCAGAAACTACATGGGGCATCATGGAAATATTTTATCGCATCAATAAAGCTGGTACTACAATCGTCATGGCTACTCATAATAAAGAAATTGTAGACACTATGCAACGACGCGTATTAACTATTGAAAACGGTCAAATTATTCGAGATGTTGCTCAAGGAGGTTATAGTGATGAAGCTTAGTACAAGTGAATATTTTATCAAAGAAGTCTATACCTCTTTTAAACGCAACATTTGGATGACTTTAGCTTCTATTTTTACTGTAGTTCTTTCTTTATTTATCTTAGGTTTTTTCTCTATCGTCATTTTAAATTTAAATAAAATGGCAGACACATTAGAATCACAAGTACAAATAAGCGTATATTTGAAAGATGATTTATCCCAAGAAGAAATCGATGAAACTAAAGAAACCTTGAGTAAAATAGAAGGATTACAAGATATTAAATTCACTACTCGTGAAGAAGCTATGGAAAATTTCAAAAAACGTCTAGGCGACCAACAATTTTTATTAGATGCTTTAGATGATACAAATCCTCTACCTGATTCTTTTTCTTTGACTGTTACTTCTCCTCAGCAAGTAAAAACTATAGCTGATACTGTTGTTGCTCTCGATAGCGTAGAATCTGCTTCCTATAGTCAAGATATCATCAATCATTTATTCAATCTGACTCACTTAATTCGCTTAATTGGTGTAGCTTTAATAATCCTATTGACTGGTGCTGCTATTTTTATCATTTCAAATACAATACGCCTCACTGTATTTGCTCGCAGAAAAGAAATAGCCATCATGAAATATGTTGGTGCAACTGATTGGTTTATTCGCTGGCCTTTCCTTCTTGAAGGCATTTGTCTTGGCTTTATCGGTGGGGGTTTAGCTACTATTTTTCTTTATATAGTCTACAATCAAGTTACTCAAGAAATCTATGAAGCTATGGCATTTTTCCCACTCATTCCGCAACACCCATTCATTAATTATATCAGCCTTGCTATCTTAGTTGCAGGAATTATCATTGGTGCTTTGGGAAGTACCATTTCTTTAAAAAGATTTCTAAAAGTTTAAGGAGCATATTTTAATGAAAAAATTTCTTATTTTATCTTTATTATTATGCTTTTTTATGACAAATACACCTCTTGTTTTTGCCGAAAGCCTTTCTGAAAAACAAGAACGCATTGAACAACAAGCCCAAGAAGAAAAAAATAAAATACAAGAAGCCACTGATAAATTAAACGAGGTTTCTGAAAAAATGCGTATCTTACAAGCAGAATTAGATGAAGCAAATACAGCTTATAATGAAATAAAAGTTAAATTAGACAATGCTAATGAACAGATTGCCCAAAAGGAAAAACAATTAGCAGATACTGAACAATCATTGAAAAAGAACCAGAAATATTTGCAAAAACGTGTACGTGATATCTATATACATGGACAAATTTCTTATCTAGATATTTTATTTGGTGCAAAAGATTTTTCAGATTTTTTGACTAGAATGGATTTAATCAAAAGAATTTTACGCTATGATTATGATTTAATCACTAAAATTCATCAAGAACGCAATAGCATTATACAAACTAAAGCAGAATTAGAAAAAGAAAAAACTGCTACAGAAAAATTATATGACGAAACTAAAACTAAAAAATTTGCTCTTGATGATAAAAAATCCGCTCTTGATAAAATGATAGATAGAATAAAATATGACAAAGAAACATCAGAAAAAGCATATAAAGAACTCATGAATGCATCTGAACAAATTGCTTTAATGATACAAAGACGAGGTGCTTCGGCATATGTCGGCACAGGGCAAATGATTTGGCCTTTAGGTGGCCCTATCACTTCTGAATATGGCTGGCGAACCCACCCTATTTATGGCAATGCTCGCTATCATAGCGGTATTGATATCGGTGGTGATTATGGCATGAATATCTATGCTGCTGACTCTGGTACTGTAACATATTCAGGCTGGATTAGCGGTTATGGCAATACTGTTATTATTGACCATGGAAATGGCGTTTCTACACTTTATGGTCATAATCAATCACTCACTGTAAGTGTCGGTCAAAATATCTCTCAAGGCGATGTTATAGCTCATTGCGGCTCTACAGGAAATTCCACAGGCCCTCATTGTCATTTTGAAGTTCGTGTCAATGGTGAACCTACTAACCCATATGACTATTTATAAATACTAAGTGGTGATATTTTATGAATAAAATTTTAAAAACTATAATTGCAGTATTACTCATAGCAATTATCTCCTCAATTTCTACCTTAGGTTTAATTTATTATGCTCTCGGTTTTAATGAGCAAGGATTTAGCAATCTAATGCGTTTTATTACAGCTTATCGCTTCATTGAAACAAAATATGTCAATGATACTGATGATGTAAAACTAATTGATGGTGCGATTGATGGCATGGTAAAATCCTTAAATGACCCTCATTCCAATTACCTATCACCTAAAATGTATAAAACCTTAATGGAACAAACAGAAGGCTCTTTTGCTGGTATCGGTGTTGTCATGGGTATGGATAATGAACAAAAAATTCATATAGTCGACATCATGGAAAATTCTCCAGGGCAAAAAGCAGGTCTTCAAGAAGGTGATGAAATTTTAGCCGTTGATGGGGTACCAGTAACTCAAATGGCATTTGATGAAGTAGCTGCCCATGTTCGTGGACAAGCTGGTACCGATGTAGTTTTAACCATTATGCGCGATAATACAAATCAAGATATAACAATTACACGTGACAATATAAAATTAAAAACTGTCGGTCATAAAATGTTAGATAACAATATCGGTTATATACAAATAGTATCTTTCTCTGAAGACACTGCCAATGAATTTAATGAAGCTTACAATGATTTAAAAAATCAAGGTATGAAGGCACTTGTATTAGATTTACGCAACAATCCTGGCGGACTTTTGACAACTTGTGTTGAAATTGCTAAAAAACTTGTACCTAAAGGAGAAATTGTTTCTATCGTTGATAAACAAGGAAATAAAGAAACATATTCTTCATCTTTAGAAGCTCCTGAATATCCTCTTGCTGTATTGATCAATAAAAACAGTGCTAGTGCATCTGAAATACTCTCTGGCGCTATTCAAGATACGAAAGCAGGTACAATAATCGGTAATACTTCTTATGGTAAAGGCTCTGTGCAAACAATCTTACCTATGTTTGAAGATGATGCTGTAAAATTAACTATTGCTAAGTACTATACACCAAGCGGACGTTCTATAGATGGCACAGGTATCACACCTGATATTGAAATAAATTTAGATGAAAATGCTACTTCAGATACACAATTAGATAAAGCATTAGAAATTTTAAAAGCTCAATTAAATAATAATTAAATATTTTATTTAGGCTATCACTAAAAAATAAATAATATTAGTGATAGTCTTTTATTTTTTTCTAAAATTATAAAAGGATTTTAAAAATTTTCAGAGAATATATTAAATATAGATTTTTAAGATTTTACACCCAGGAGGGATTTTAATATGACAGAATTTAATAGTACACAATTAAGAAACTTAGCATTAGTAGGACATGGCAAATCTGGTAAAACATCAATAGCAGAAAACT
Organism: Megamonas sp. Calf98-2; assembly: GCF_900110235.1. NCBI lineage: Bacteria > Bacillati > Bacillota > Negativicutes > Selenomonadales > Selenomonadaceae > Megamonas > Megamonas sp. Calf98-2. The sequence goes on from NZ_FOCY01000023.1 coordinate 32,344, forward strand.
GCCTTTTCAAATGTGGTGCTACTAATCGTGTAGGCAAAACAGATGATGGCACTTCCATACTTGATTATGAACCAGAAGAAGTAAAACGCAAAATGACTATTGATTCTAGTCTAGCTTCTTGTGAATGGCAAGGTTACAAAATTAATTTCATAGATACTCCAGGGTATCCTGATTTTACAGGAGAAGTAAAATCTGCTCTTACTGCTTGTGAATCAGCAATCGTAGTAGTTTCTGCTACATCTGGTATCGAAATTGAAACAGATAGAGCATGGAAATATGCTGAAGAATTATCTCTACCACGTGCTATTTTCATCAATAAAATGGACCGTGAACATGCTGATTTTTATAAAGTAGTAGAAGAATTACGTGCTCATTTTGGTAAAGGAATTGTTCCTATTCAAATTCCTATTGGTAGCGAAGCTAGTTTCCAAGGCGTAGCTGACCTTATCACTATGAATACAAAAGTCTTAATCAAAAATAAAGATTTAATTTATGAAATTCCTGAATATATGAAAGATGAAGTAGATACTGCTCGTCATATGCTCATGGAAACTTGCGCTGAATTCAATGATGAATTATTAGAAAAATATCTTGAAGGCGAAGAAATCACTGAGACAGAAGTAGCAGCTGCTCTCATTGAAGGTATCGTAAATGCTAAAATTTTCCCTGTACTTTGCGGTAGTGCTACTAAAGGTATTGGCTTTAGACAATTAATGAACAGTATCATTGAATATATGCCAACTCCTTACTTCCGTGCTTCTATGGGTATTAATCCAAAAAATAATGAACTCATTGAACGCCGTACAGAAGATGCTTTCTCCGGATATGTATTTAAAACAGTTGTTGACCAGTTCATCGGCAGAGTTAGTTACTTAAAAATCTTATCTGGCACTTTAATTGAAAACAGTTCTGTATATAATAGCGTTAGCGAAAAAACTGAACGTATTAGCAGTCTTTATAGTGCTTGTGGTAAAAATCAACAAGCTCAAAAAATTGCTCATGCTGGTGATATCGTAATCATCACCAAACTTCAAGCAACAAAAACAGGTGATACTTTATGTAATGAAGAAGAACCTATCAAATATGAACCTGTTACTCATCCAGCTTCTATGTTTACTATGGCAATCAAAGCAGATAAAAAAGCTGACGAAGATAAAATCGGCAATGCATTAACTCGTCTAGTAGATGAAGACCCTACTTTAACAATCTATAAAAATACAGAAACTGGCGATTTAACTATCAGTGGTGTAGGTGAATTACATCTCGATGTAGCTATTGAAAAACTCTTAAATAAATTTGGCGTTACAGCTAAACTTTATCAGCCTGCTATCGCTTATCGTGAAACTATCCGTGGCACTAGCAAAGTTGAAGGAAAACATAAAAAACAAAGTGGTGGACATGGTCAATATGGCGATGTTTGGTTAGAATTTAGCCCTGGTGAATTAGGCAGTGGAGTTACTTTCACTGAAACTATTGTAGGTGGTGCTGTTCCTCGTCAATACATTCCTGCTGTAGAAAAAGGTGTTCGTGAAACACTTCAAACAGGTATTTTAGCTGGTTATCCAATGGTTGATATCAAAGTTAATCTCTTTGATGGTTCTTACCATACTGTTGACTCTTCAGAAATGGCTTTCAAAACAGCAGCAGCTCTTGCTATAAAAAAAGGTATTCCTGAAGCAAAACCTGTACTTTTAGAACCATATTATACTCTAAAAATCACAATTCCAGAATATTATATGGGTGATGTAATCAGTGGTATCAATACAAAACGTGGTCGCATCATCAATACTGAAAGCCCATCTCACGATATCAGCATCATTGAAGCTCAAGCTCCTTTAGCTGAATTATATAAATATGCTACTGATTTACGTTCAGCAACTCAAGGTCGTGGTAGTTATACTATGGAATTTTCACATTATGAAGAAGTTCCTGCTAAAATCAGTGAACAAATAATTGCTGAAAATAATAAATAAAATCTCAAAATAATAAATGAAATGTGAGATAGCCTACATTTTTTGTAGGTCTATCTTGCATTTTTCAGAAAATATATAAAAAAATTAAATTTAAAAATTATACTTGACAATCAACCACAAAAGCTGCATAATATATTATATAAGATACAACTGTAGTGTAGGGATTGGGCTTTTTCCCTTTTTTATTTTGCTATTTAAAGAAAACGTTTACCAAAATGGAGGTATAAAAATGTCTAATATTATCGAATTCTTAAAATCTCAAGAAGCTAAAGAAAAACTTATGAGCCTTTACAATCTTGATGAACAAGCTGTAGATACTCAAGTTAAACGTTATCAAAAATTAGCTGATGCTTTTGCTGAAGTTTATCCTGTTGATAATGCATCTTTCTTCAGTTCTTCTGGTCGTATTGAAATCATTGGTAACCATACAGACCATCAACTTGGTCGTATCGTAGCTGCAAGTATCGACATGGATACAATCGCAATTGTTACTCCTAATGCTGACGGCAAAATTCATGTAAAAAGCTTAGAATATGATGAATTCACTATTGATGTTAATGATTTAGCTGTTAAAGAAGATGACTCTCGTACTGTTAAATTAATCAAAGGTATTCTCGAACGTTTCGTTCAAAATGGCAGAAAAATTGGTGGCTTCACTACATTCATGACAACTACAGTATTAAGTGCTGCTGGTGTTAGCTCCTCTGCTTCATTTGAAATGCTTATCTGCGCAATTTTAAATGACCTCTACAACAATAACGAAATCTCTACTTTAGAATGTGCTAAAGCTGGTCAATGGGCTGAAAATAACAAATGGGATAAAAAATCCGGACTTTTAGACCAATTAGCATGTGCTACTGGTGGTATGATTACTATTGACTTTGCTAACTATGAAAACCCTGAAGTTGTAAAATTAGATAGTAAAGTTATTCAAGATAAATATGACTTTTTCATCACTCCTACAGGCGAAGATCACTCCGCTCTTGATGGCGAATACACTGCTATCACTGTAGAAATGAAAGCTATCTCCCAATTCTTTGGTAAAGAATACTTAAAAGATGTTAGCATGGACGATATCATGGCAAATCTTCCAGCTCTTCGTGAAAAAGCTGGCGACCGTGCAGTTCTTCGTGCTATCCACTTCATTACAGAAACAGAACGTGTTCGCAAATTAGCTGCAGAAGTTAAAGAACATGATTACACTAACTTTGAAAAAGCTGTTACTGATTCTGGTCTTTCTTCTTGGAGATTTTTACAAAACTGTGCAACACCAGACCCTAAACATCAAGGTATTGCACTCTTCCTCGCTATGAATGAAATTTACTTCCAGAATCATAAAGGTGTATGTCGTGTTCATGGTGGCGGTTTTGCTGGTTCTATTCTTTCTGTTATTCCAAAAGAAGAATCTCCTGCATTTAGAGCATTCCTCAAAGATGTTCTTAAAAATGAATATTATGAAATTCATATGCGTGATGCAGGTAGCGTTAAAGTTTTCTAATTTAGCTCTCTCTAATTCTCTTAATATACAATCTCCAAATAGCAGGCAACATATTTTTGTGTTGCCTGCTATTTATTTTATGATTATATTGATATTTAATAGGCAAATCACAGCTTTTTTGATAAAATAAAATACAACTATTTCCTCAAATATATTTCTTATATTTAATAACTAAAAAAAGAGGGATAATTTATGCAAACAGAAAAAACTCCTATAATTTCCAAAGATAAAGATGAGTTAAAAGCTGCACTAGAAGCAATTTTATTTATATCCGGTGAAGCAGTATCTCATTTTCGCTTAGCAAATACTTTAAACATTACAAGCGATGAATTAGATGAACTCATCATGTCCCTACAAGAAGATTTACAAGCTAAACATCGTGGATTAGCATTAGTCAAAATTGCTGGTGGCTATCGATTATGTACAAAAATAAAAATAGCTCCTTATCTTGAAAAATTCACTCAAGTCGTTGATAAAAAGCTATCTCAACCTATAATGGAAACACTATCTATCATTGCTTTTAAACAACCTGTTACTAAACAAGAAATCGAAGAAATTCGCGGTGTAAATACAGATAAAATCTTACGTCGTTTACTTGAAAGAGATTTAATTCAAGAAGTTGGCCGTAAAAAGGTCATCGGCAGACCTATATTATATGGTACTACTTCTACATTTTTACAATGTTTCGGCTTAAATGATATAAAAGATTTGCCAGAATTACCAAATATGAGTTATGAAGAACGAGAAAAACTCTATCAAGAAGCAAATTTATTTTCTAATGAAGATTTAAAAACTGATTAAAACAATTAAGGTATTTTATCATGGGACAAAAATTATTCACCAGTGGCGAATTTGCTAAATTTTGCAATACAACAAAAGATACATTATTTCACTATGATGATATTAATTTATTAAAACCTGCCAAAATAGCCCCTAATAGCTATAGATATTATTCAGCTAATCAAGCATTTTTATTTGATATGATTTCACTTTTAAAAGAAGTAGGTCTTAGCTTAGAAGAAATCAAAATATATATGGATAATCGCGATGCTAAAACTTTTTTATCCATGTTAAAAGAAAAGGATAAAAAAATCCATCAAGAAATAGAACGGTTAAAAAGATTGCGTAGTTTATTAAAAAATACAATGAATATCACACTTGATTCTTTCAATGTAGAAATTGATAAAATTACATTCACTCATAAAGAAGAAGAGTATTTTATTGTAACACAAGGGCCTAAAACCCCTGATGATAAAGCTGTTTTTTCAGCTATTTCTCAACATGTCAATTATTGTAATAAGCATAATTTTTACTATACTTTTTCCTTAGGTGAAATCATTTCTGCTGAACATATTCAAGACAAAACTTTCCAAACTACGTATTTTTGCACAAAAATAAATCGCAAAGTAAACAATAAACAATTATTGATAAAACCTGCTGGATTATATGCCATAAAATATATTCGTGGTTCTTATGATGATTTAATCAAAGCTTATGCTCAATTCGTAGAAGAACTAGATAATATGAATTACAATGTCATAGGTGCTTTATATGAAGAAGATATGCTCAATTATCTTTCTGAAACGGATTTCAACTATTATTTAATGAGAATAGAAGCTCGTATCCTTTAACAAAAAAGCTATTAATAGATATTACTATTAATAGCTTTTACTTTCTTTTAACTATTTTCTGCCTTGTAGATAAGATGATACTTATTTTCTTTAAGTTCTACAATTTGTTCGACTTCATCTTGATGAATTTGCTGTTCATCAATCAATTCACCTTCACATAAGACACAAGTCCCACAACTACTGCTCAAATCTCGTGGCACAGGCATAATTTTAGCTTTTATATTCATTTGTTCGCATAATTTTTTAAAGCGAATAGCACCAAAATGTGCATAAAAAGTTACTATATATTTCATTGTAGTTTATATTTAACTTTTACTTTGTAAAAGTCAAAGTATATTCTCCATTTTGTTCAGTAATATTGACATTATAGCCTTGCTTTTTACCATAATTGCTCACGTTTTCTTTAGCTGTAGGGCTATCTACTATCATTTGATATTTATTTTCTTTGCTCATCATTGCTTTGCTAAGCATAATCACAGGTTCTGGACAAGAAAGTCCTCTTGCATCTAAAATTTCCATAAATCTAAAACTCCCTCATTATTTTGATTTAATACTAAATGTGTTAAAATATGCTATGAATATCGTTACAATTAGACCGATAACTACTGCAATTTGACCATTTACTGTTGGACCATTGCCACTAGAAGCCAAACCAAAATTATGGGCAAAAGCAGCTCCGATAATTAAACCTAAAACAGTGATAGCACTATCAGAATTACCTTCACCTGCTAAGACTAATTGACGCAATGGACAACCGCTAAGTAATACACAACCAAAACCAGCTAATAACATACCTAAGAAATTCCAAATTCCATCTGTATGAGCTATTGGTTGTTTATCAAAACCTAAATTAAAATATGATACATCTGTGATATTTGTAAGTATTAAATTACAAATAAATGCACTCACTAAAATAGCAACAAAACCTAATAATAATCTTGATTGACCAAATAAAATTATATCTCTTATGCCACCAACCATACATAAACGCGTACGTTGAGCCAACATACCTACAACAATACCTGCACCTAAACTAATAGCTAAAGCTGCATGTTTGCCACCTGGAGCAGAAGCACTTTCCGTAAAATGAATAAATACTGGTGCTGTAAGTAAAAATACTAATAAAACTACAGCGATAATTGGTAAAATACTACCTTCTAATTTAGGCAATTTATATGTTCTTTTTAAACTATATCCTTTATTTAAGAAAAATACTCCTGCCATAATGCCAGCGATAAACCCTACTAAGCCAAAAATAGCATTTAAATCTCCACCTGCTAAACGCAATATCATTCTAAAAGGACAACCTAAAAACATCAAACAGCCAATCATCACGAAAAAAGCCAATATAAAACGTGTTAAGGGCGAACTGCCACCTTTAGCATTAAATTCATTTTTAGCCACAGCAATTATAAAACTACCTAAAATCAAACCTATAATTTCTGGTCGAATGTATTGAACTGTTGCTGTGGAATGTAAACCTAAACCACCTGCTGTATCACGTAAAAAACAAGCAATACAAAAACCCATATTCATAGGATTACCAAAATAAACTAAACAAGATGCTATAATACCTATAATTCCCCCTGAAAGTATAATCATCATACTTTCATTCTTTTGCATAATATATGCCTCCCTTTCTATGTATATGCACAATGCGTTTATCATAGCATCTAAACTTAAGCTATGTCTAATTTAATTTATTAATATTTTTCATCTATTTATCAAAAATCATAATAAATGAGGTTTTTATCATGCACAAAATTTATCTAGATAATGCTAGTACATCATTTCCCAAACCACCTTCAGTAGCTAAAGAAGTCTATAATTTTCTTGCTCATAATGCAGTGAATATCAATAGAGGTTCTTATAATAATGCTTATTCTGTTGAAGAAATAGTTTTTGAAACAAGAGAATTATTAAAAGATTTATTTCACGCTACAGATAGTAAAAATGTAGTCTTCACTAAAAATATAACAGAAAGTTTAAATATATTATTAAAAGGCTTTTTAAAACCAAATGATCATGTAATAATTTCTTCTATGGAACATAATGCTATTATGCGTCCTTTAACTCAATTAACTAAACAAAATATCAGTTATACTCAAGTCCCTTGCCATATAGATGGAACATTTTCTTTAGCAAAATTATCTGATTGTCTACAAGAAAACACTAAGCTTATCATTGTAACTCATGCTAGTAATGTATGTGGAACCATCTTACCCATTGAGCAAATTGGTGATTTTTGTGTCAAACATAATTTAAAATTCATGGTAGATTGCGCTCAAACTGCTGGTATTTTGCCCATTGATATGCAAAAAATGCATATTGATGCTCTAGCTTTCACAGGTCATAAAGGTTTATTAGGTCCACAAGGAATAGGTGGTTTTATTTTATCTGAAGATATGATTAAACAAATTGAACCTTTAATTAGTGGTGGTACAGGTAGTATCAGTCATACAGAAGAAATACCTCAATTTATGCCTGATATATTTGAAGCTGGTACTTTAAATCTTCCTGGTATTATTGGACTACATGCGAGCTTACAATGGTTAAAAAAAATTACTATCGCCAAAATCCATGAACATGAAAATATGTTGACAAATTATTTTTTGCAACAGATACAACAATTAGACCCTGATGAAAAATATATTCGCCTTATTGGCAAAAAAGATACTCTTATGCGTACAGGTGTAGTTTCTATTCAAATTTTAAATCATGAATTATCACAAATTGCTTATGATTTAGATGATAAATTTCAAATTATGACTAGAGTCGGTCTTCACTGCGCCCCACAGGCACATAAAACTTTAGGTACTTTTCCTACAGGCACAATCCGTTTCTCCTTTGGTTATTTCAATACATTAAAAGAGATAGATTTAACTATAGAAGCCTTAACTAAACTCATTTTAAATAAAGATATACAAAATATATAGGATATTAATTATGGAATTTAGACAATTAGAATCTTTTTGTGCTGTTGTTCACTATCAAAGTTTTACCAAATGCGAGCGTAAAGCCCCTAAATTTATTTATGG